>CAZONY010000360.1:0-2934 GCA_964581215.1 uncultured Chitinophagaceae bacterium
GATCGCTGCCCCCTACGACGAAGACCGTCCCTACGATTGCGAACGCTCTCGGCAGATCGCTGCCGATGCCGTGGCCTCCGTGATGAAGGAGGGAGACAGCACGTTCTGGATGGATCTGTTTCTCATGGCCTGCGGCGATGAGAAGGCCATCGCCCTCGTCCGGGATCGCCTCCGCAAAGCATCCACGGCCGACACCGTGGGCAACAACTGGGGCCCAGGCTACACCCTGATTTCGTTGTGCGAATACTACCTGCTCACCGGCGACCAGGAGTGGCTACCGGCCATCCGCGGCCATGTCCGCGGGTTGGAGAAGAACCAGATGCGGTGCGGTGGCTGGAGTCATGGAGCGCCGGGCGGCTATGGCATCATGAACAACGTGGGGCAGTCCTGCTTCATCGGACTCATTCTCGCCGAGGAATGCGGCGTGAAGGTCGATCCCGAGGTCATGGCCCAGGCCGTAAAATTGCCAGGCCGATTCATCGGCTCCTACGGCGCCTATGGCGATCACCCGCCGGGCGTGGCGCGATATGCAACGGGGGGGGGGCCGTACGAAAACGGCCAGATGTGTACCCGCACGGTGCTCTTCCACCTGCTCGGAGAAGAGGCCGTCGCGACCCGTGACGCCCGTCACACCTGTTATCTGTATCGCACGCGGATGGCCGGGCACGCGGAACGGATCTTCGCGATCGCCTGGTCGAGCCTGGCGCCGGCCCTGGCGCCCGAGGCAGATTACAAAAAATACGCCAACAACATGCTCTGGTTCTACGAACTGGCCCGCCAACGCGACGGTTCGCTCAAGAACCTCGCCTGGACACGCTACGGCCGCAACACGGCCGCGGTGGGCATGACGTTTGCGCCGGCCACCAAACGCCTGCGGATCGCCGGCGCGGCCAAGGGCACAAAGCCGCTCTTCCCGGTGGCGTCGCTGCCGGCTGCGCCACCACCGCCAGCGGAACGGGTTGCCGCCAAGCCACAGCCTGCGACCCCGGCACCAAAGGTGGCATGGGATGTGTCCACTGTCACCGTGCCGCCGGTCAAATCCGCGACGGAAATGGCGGAAACCGTACTCACATTGAAGGATGACCCAAAAGCGTACGAGCAATTCAGGGTCACGGTTCCTGGCCAAATGGCAGGGGAGTTGTGGCTCAACGGCAGCTGCGTGGCCATCTTCCCGAATGTCGCGAACCACCGCCAACCGCTGCAGACACTGCAACTCGGCCGGAAGGCCACGAGCATGTTGCGGAAAGGTGACAACGGGTCGGCCCTCCAGTGGGTGGCCGGGGCGGCTCTCGACAAACCGCCCCCGCTCGAGACGGCCTTTGCGCCGGCCCGTGGCAACGGCACGGAGGCAGCGCTGCACGCCGCGGATTACGGCAACAACGGCCGCAATGGCTGGTCGGGCACATGGGAGCAACATCGCCAGGGCGTGGCCTGGTTTTTCGAGGGCAAGAGCCCGAAGGAGATCGCCCGCTACCTCGCCTATCCCGACTGGATGGGCGCCCAGACAGCCTTCCAAGCTCTGGCCAGCAGCGGCGATGAAGCCATCCCTCTGGTCAAACAGCTCGTCGCCGATACGCATGCCGGAATCCGCGTCGGCGCATGGGATGCCATCGCCGAGATGAACACGCGGAAACTGCTCGATGCCGCCACGCAGCACGAGTTGGCCACGCTGGCCTCGTCGCGGATCGCGACGGAAGACCCGGTGGTCGGCATGGCATTAACGCGGGCCGCCACCCCCATGGCAAGCGGCGCAGACCTGGCGAAGCTCCTGTTGTGCACCGCCAAGCTCGAGGACATCAATGCCCGGGGGGCCGCCGTCGGTACTGCCGTGGCGCAACTCAAGGGGCAGCCGGAGCTGATGGTGCCGGTCCTGCGGACCGTGGTTGCCGCCAAGCTCAGCAACAACGACATCGCCGCGCTCGGCAATGCGATGGTTCACCTCTCCAGCGTGGCGAAAACGCCCGAGGCACGGAGCACGATCCCCGAGATCGCCGCCGTGCTCGACGAGACGTCGCCCGACACGCGGGGCATGTTCTCCAATGGCATGATGTCAGGCGGCCTGGATGTGATCGACCTCCAGTTTGATGATCAGGTGGAGCAGACACCCCAGCTTGTGTCGGGGCTCTGTCGGTGCTTTGCCAAGGTGCCCGACATGGATCATCCGGCGTGGACACACCCCAACCTCTATCTGCGGCGGCTGATCTATCGACTCGGGCCAGTTTCCGCCGCGGCCATCGACAAGGCCGTCGCGGGCATGGCCAACGGTGAGGGCGAACCGGCCCGTGCGGAACCCCTGGCCGAGCTGAAGGCCTGGTCGGCGATGCTCAAAAAGACCCGCGGCGAGCCCGCGGCGTTGCGTGCCGAAGCACTGCGACTGGCCGCCAGCAAGGATCCGGCCGATCGGCTCGTCGCGCTGTCGCTGGTGTGGCCAAGCCATTTGAACACGGGACGGCCCGTGAATCCTGCCTATCAACGTGCCGACACCGCCAGGCTCACCGACCCCGCCGACCGGCTGGCGGTTGCCGCTGCGGCTGCCAAGCATTTCGAGAGCAACACCGGGACCCACTGGCTGATGATCTGGGAGACGGCCAAGCTGTTCAAAGACCGCCCCGAGAGCCAGCAGGTCACGGCCTCGCTCGGTGAGTTCTTCGACACAGTCGCCTACCGCAAGCGGGGCACCTTCATGTTCCGCGCGATCGGGACGGCTACGGAACTGGCGCAGGCCCAGCTCGCCGCGCCGGGCACCGATACCCACGTGCTCGCGCGAGGGCTGTGCAAGACCTACTCAACCGCCGGCAGCATGGTCTGGTACAGCGCGATCCGCGATCAACTGCAGAAGGTCGTGACGCCGCTCGCCGCGTCGTCACCGAAGGCGGTGGCCGAGGCGGCCGCCGCCATGCAGGCGTGGCTGAAGGAAGCGCCGAAAGAAGAAAC
>CAZONY010000361.1:0-2929 GCA_964581215.1 uncultured Chitinophagaceae bacterium
GCAGCTGCGCGACCATGACCAGCGGCACGTGGACGAGATACATCCAGTACGACGCGTCGGCCAGCCACGCCACCGCGGGACGGGGATGCGGGAACAGGCGGCAGAACAGGCCGACGAGACCCAGCGACATCGTCCACGCGTAGGCGGGCTGGAGGAGCGTGGCGAGCAACCGATCGTTCATCGTCGCGATTCCGGCCACGAGCAGCACTGCCGCCGCCGGCAGCAGGATCTTCCAGCGTCGGCCGAGTTGCGTGCCGAGCCCCTCGGCCGCGAACGTGGCAACGCCGAAGAAGAAGAAACAGGCGTAGAACCCGAGCACGTGCGGCTTCGGCAGGAGCCCGAGCGACGTGTCCGGGCCGTAGCCCCCCGCCAGCGACATGCCCATCACCGCCTGCGGCAGGCACGAGGCCACCACGAGCCACCACCGTCGGCGGCCCGACGGCAGGAGGCCCGTCACGGCAAGGACCGCAAAGATGGCGACGAGCCAGCAGAGAAACCACAGAAACCAGAGGTGGTCGAAGACGTTCGCCTGGACGAGATGGAGCGACCACGACCCGAGGCGCAGCCGGAGCCGTTCCGACGACAGGGCACGCGACCAGGCGAGCGAGAGCCGGTCGAGCACGCCTCCCTCCGTGCTCTCCGCGTTCGGGCCCGCGGGGAGAACCTCGCGGAGTCGCGCGCGGCCCTCGAGGACGTCTTCGACGCGCAGCGGGTCGACGCCGACGAGCGGCGCGAACTCCGCGGCGACGTCGGCGGGCAAGGCCATGATCGCCGCCGGCCGGCGGCCGACGACGTTCACGCCCCGCGGATCTGCGCCCCGCTCCACGAGCAGGCGGCCGGCCGCCTCCCGGCCGAAGTAGGCGGCCGCGTGGAGGGGCGTGTTGCCGTTGCCGTCGCGTTCGTCGACGTCGCCGCCGGCATCGAGCACCGCGGCCACGATCGCCGGATCGCCGTGCAGCGTGGCCCAGGTGAGCGGCGTGCGGCCGTAGAAGGCGTCCTTGCGCTCGGCCGCCCCCGGCGTGGCGAGCCTGCGGCGCACCGCGGGTTCGTCGCCCGCGAGGATCTCCGCGACCGCTGGCTCGGGGCGGATCGCGTGCTCCGCGAACTCCTTGAGGGCCGTGTCGAGCGGCACGATCGTCGCCACCGCGATCACGAGCGGCAGCACGATCCGCGCGAACCGCTGCCGGAGCAGGCTCCAGAGCCCGCGACGACGGTAGACGAGCATCGTGAAGTAGCCGCTGAGCAGAAAGAAGAGCGGCATCCGGAAGCCGTGCACCGCCACGAGCAAGAGGGGCAGGAGATCGCTGCGCCGGGTGTCGTGGACGGGCCAGGGAAACGCGAAGAAGCACAACGAGGCATGGAGGGCGATGCCGAGAAGCATCGCGAAGCCGCGCAGGGCGTCGAGATCGGTGCGGCGCTGCGTCATGCGGCAAGCTATTGGCGGCGGGTGAACGGCGTTGAGACCAGATGGTATCCTGCTCGGGAACGAAGCGTCGTGGTAGGCCGGCGAGGGAGCCGGCCCCCCGATCCTTCGGCCGCAGGCGGAGCCACCTCTCGATGAAGACTTCGCAACAGTCCGGCCTTTCGGTGGCGGCGGAGGGCGTGACGGTGTCGGTGCCCGATCCCAAATCGGGCGACGGGCGGAAGACGCTGCTCGAGGACGTGAGCTTCCGGATCGAGCCGGGCGAGTTCATCTGCGTGCTCGGCCCCAGCGGGGCGGGCAAGAGCACGCTCGTGCGCGCGCTCTTGGGCGACCGGGAGTTCGCCGCCGGACGGCTGCTCGTCGGCGGGCACGACGTGTTTCGTGAGGCCGACGCCCTCCGCGGCGCGATCGGCTACGTGCCGCAGCGTGACGTCAATCCGCCAGCCCTGCCGGTGGAGCGGGCGCTCCACTACGCGTCGGAGGTCAGGCTGCCGGCCGATGCGTCTGACGCGGAACGAAGCGCTGCGATCGATCGGGTCGTCGCGGAAGTCGGCCTCGACAAGGTGCGGCTCCAGCCGATCGGCGACCTCTCGGGGGGCGAGACGAAGCGGGCGAGCCTCGCGGCCGAGATGCTCGCATCCCCGGGCCTGCTCGTGATCGACGAGGCGACCTCCAGCCTCGATCCGGCCACCGAGGCCCGGATCATGACGCTGCTCGCCGACCGGGCCCGCGCTGGCACGACCGTGATCGTGGTCACTCACCATCTCGACAACGTCGACCAGGCCAACAAGCTCCTGATCCTGGGCCACGGCGGAGTGGTGTGGTTCGGCTCGCGCGTGGAGGCCCTCGGCCACTTCGGGGTGCATCGCCTCGCCGACGTCTACGTCGCCATCGAGGACAAGCCGCGCGGATTCTGGTCCGCCCGCTGGCGCGAGCGGCTCGCCGAAGACCGCCTCATGGCGGAGGCCGGGCAGCCCGACGAGCCCGCCGGGCGCGACGCCCCGGAACAGGTGGCTGCGCTCGCGGCGGTCTCGATCCCCGGCTTCGTCCGGCAGTTCACCACGTTTTTCTGCCGCGAACTCGAGACGGTCGTCCGCGACCGCGTGGGCCTCGCGATGTCCCTGCTCCTGCCGCTCGCCCTCGCGGGGGCCGTGCTGGCCGGTTTCGCCGACGTGCGGTTCCAAAACCCGCTCATGACGACGCGGTTCCTCGACCCCGGCGAAAAGGAGGTGCTGGCGGACGTCTGGGGCGAGGTGCGGGAGGCGATCGCCACCGATTCGGTCTCGGAGCAGGATGCCAGCATTCCCGGCCAGATCCGGGTGTTCCTCGACAGCCAGCCGAAACTTCTGGCTCATCTGCGGGAACCATCCACCGAAAGGCTTTTCCGCCATGCCCTCACCGACACGCTGCGCATCGCCCCGGATCGCGAGATCACCGATCCCGCCGGCACGTTCAAGTGGCTCTCGCTGATGAGCATCTGCATGGTCATCCTCGGGTTCGTGACCG
>CAZONY010000362.1:0-2912 GCA_964581215.1 uncultured Chitinophagaceae bacterium
CGGGGGTGATGGTCATGGTGAAAGGCTCGGGCTCAGGGTTACTTCGGGGTCGTCGCCGGAATGGGTGGCAGCTTCTGCTCCTCCACCCACACCGTGAGGTGGCCGCGGGGCGGAATCACCCCCTGCTTGTTGGCCATCTGCAGGAAACTCGTCACGGCGATCGTCACCGGGCCGCCCTTGAAATCGTCGCGGAAGTCGGCATGGACGTGGCCGCCGCGGGCCTGCCCTCCTCCCCCCACGCCGATGCCCACGGGCGACTCGGCGAACGGCCGGCCGTTGACGAAGATCGCGTAGCCTTCGCCCGCGTTCACGTGGGCGCTGCCGCCGACCACGATCCGGTAGCGGTGCCCCGGCTGGGGCGGCGGCAGGTCGAACGTGCCGCGGGCGAGGATCACCTCCTTCTCCCACGGCGTTCGCGGACTTTCACCGCAGCCGCACACCCCCCGCGCGCAGTTCCCGTAGGCCTCGGGCTTGCCGTCGAGGTGGCCGAACGGCGGCAGTCCCTTCTTCCAGCCCGCCTTGGCGGCGTCGAACCCGGGGGCGAACCACTCCTCCATGCCGGCGGGCAGCGTGACCTTGCGAAAGCGGCCCCGTGTCTCCTTGGGCAGCGTCTCTGGCGGGTCGAAGCTGAAAACGTCCCATTCGAGGTCGCGGAGGTCCTTGCCGAACAGGTGCCAGTCGTGGTCGCGGATGCCGGCCACGCGGTAGATGCCGGCGAGTTCGTCGATCGTGTCGCCGAGCAACTGGTTGGGCCGCGCGGGACGATCGCCGCGGACCTGGGCCTCGATCGCGGCCCGCCGTCCGGCGTTGGCCGCGAAGTCGGCCGCGATGCCGTCGATCACGATCGGGGCGAGCGCCTGGGTCGCCGCCGGCGACAGGGCGGCCACGTCGATCACCGGCACCGGCTCGACCGCGGCCCGCGGCGGCTGCGGCAGCGGCTCGGCCTGGCCGCCGTGGAGGCCCACCAGCGCGCGGCCGGCGGTGTCGCCGACGAGCGTGTAGGTCTCGGCGTTCCAGTTGTAGTGGTAGTCCTGGCCCATCGGCGACTCATCCCGCTCCCGCCAGAAGCTGCGGGCATCCACCGAGGCCACCGTGCCGGCGAGCTCGGGATGCTGCTGTGGATCACCCACGGCCATCTGCGCCTCCCACACGCCGCGCCACGGGCCGGCGAGGAGCCGCGGGCCGTCGAAGGCGACGGTCGCCACCACGACCGGCAGCTTCGGGGCGGCGAACTCCTTGCGGAGGTCGGCGATGAGGTTGACGAGGTTCTTCTCGTAGGCCTCCTTGGTCGAGTCCTTGTCCTTGTGGCCCTGAAACCAGAAGAAGCCCGCCATCTCGTGGCCCTGGCCCGCGTAGCCGGGCACCAGCTTGTCGATCGAGGCGAGCGCCTTGCGGACGCCATCGACCATGAGGCGGTATTCGAGCCCCTCCCACTCCGCGGCGCCGGGCCGGTCGGTGCGGCCGCTCGACGGCGGGCGGAAGTCCCAGTCGAGCGAGCGGTTGCCCATCGCCGTCTTGATGATGAGCACCTGCCCGTCGTGGAAGGTGCCCATCACGTGGCCGAAGCCGAGCTCGGGGCCGAGCTGCGTCGGACGGGCGCCGTAGCCCGGCTGAAGCGGCCCGCCCGTGCGCTTGTCCTCGGGAGTGCCGCGGGCCTCGACGACGGTGACGTCGTTGCGGACCGCCCACGTGCCGTCAGCGCCGTCGATCCATGGAAACTTCCCGTCGCGGCGGACCACCTTGTCGAGATCGCCGTGGCCCTCGAGGTCGGTCTTCTGCATCCAAAACCGCGGGGCCGGCGCCGCGGCCCCCGTGATCGCGAAGGGCACCCGCTTGCCGGGCTCGAGCGTGATCTCCGCGAGCACGGGCTCACCGCCGGCCGCGCGGCGGTAGACCTCCTTGCCGTCGATCGTCATCGTGCAGGTCGCGGTCGCGCCGTGGCCGCAGTGGACGCGGTACACGCCCTTCATCGGCACCTCGAGCAGTCCGGCGGCGAGCGGCTCGTCGGCCTTCGTGCCGTCGGCCGTGAACACCGCGCAGCGCCGGATCCCGAACTCGCCGACGCGGCCGACGCCCAGCGAGCCCGCCGGCATCGCCGGGTCGCTCGTGAGGTACTCGGCGGCATACCGCGGAGCGGCCCCGGAGACGAGGCCGAAGCCGATCATGTTGGACTGGCCGGCGAGGATGTAGACCTGCACGGGCTTCGCGGCATCGCCCGGCTTGCCGTCCGGCTTGGGCAGGGTGGCCGGCACGTCGGCCGCGGTGGTCAGGCCGCAGGCGAGGAGGGCCGAGGCGACGAGCCGCACGCATGACTTGGCTGGGAATGGCATCGGCTGATTCCTGAAGGTGGGCGCGAGCCGGGTCCGGCTCGGGCGGGAGAGTATGCCAATTCCGCGGTTTTATGTCTTCCAGCGGCTTGCCCTGAGGCCAGAACTCGACTCTATTTTTTTCCCACGGAGTTTCCGCATGCACCGTTCCCTCCACTGCACCCGTCGCGACCTGCTCGCCGCCGCGTCCGGAGCCGCAGTGATCGTCGCCCGCGGCACGGTCGCGCGGGCGGCGGCATTTCGTGCGGCCAACGAGCGGCCACGGCTGGCCGTGATCGGCTGCGGGGCGCGATGGGACAAGCGGGTGATGGTGCCCGACGGCGACTACGGCGTGGGGAAGGAGTTTCCAAAATACGGCGACATCCTCACCGTCTGCGACGTCGATGCCGAGCGGCTCGGCCGGGCGCGGGAGATCGTGAAGGGCTGGCAGGGCACGGCCCCTGCAGGAACGGGCGACTACCGACGCGTGCTCGACGATCCCGCCATCGACGCGGTGCACGTGAGCACGCCCGACCACTGGCACGCGAAGATCGCAATCGAGGCCATGCTGGCCGGCAAGGATGTCTACTGCGAGAAGCCGCTCAC
>CAZONY010000363.1:0-947 GCA_964581215.1 uncultured Chitinophagaceae bacterium
CTTCAGGGCGACGTCGCGTTTGGCCTCCATGAGCAGGGTGCCCACGGCCCGGGCAACCGCGGGGGAGAGGGGCTCGCACCAGCGTCCGTCGAGCACGACGTTGCCGTCGTTCCACACCACCCACGGCGCGAACGTGTCGCGGGAGCGGTAGTCGAGGGCCCGTTCGGCGAGCCGGAGCACGAGCGTGCCGACGCGAAACGAGGCCGGCCCGTCGCCAGCGGGCGTGCCGTCGGCGGTCAGCGGGTTCGACCCGGGGAAGACGCATTCCACCACGTCGATCGGCACCGTCTTCCGGGCGAAGGGAGCCACCTGCACGACGATGCGGTCGCCCTGCCGCATGAGCCGGGGCCGTGCCGACGCCCAGGCCATCAGCGCGAGCCCGGTGGCGACCGTGCCGGCCACGGCCGCCGCGGCCCACCAGGCCGGGCCGCCGCTGCGGGAAATCACGGCGGCCACGCCGGCCAGCGCTGCGATCGCTCCGCAGGCCAGGCTCAAGGCGACGAGGCCTGCCGCCACGCGGCGATTGCCCCGCAGCCAGACGTCGCTCGGCTGATTCGCAGGATCGGTCATGCAACTTTGAGGCAGCGCTGGCCAGGCCGATTCCCGGCTGGAGCCATTCAGCCTGCGGGCGGTTCCTGAGAAATCCTCAATCCCAGCAGGCGGCCGAGCGCTTCCCTGACCACGGCGGCTCTGCCGGGCAGAGAATGCCCTGCCGCGTAGGCGTCAATCGCGTCGATGACCGGGCGTTCCTGTGCCGTGAACACCGCCCCGACCGCGATCTGGTCGGCTCCGTTCACCTGCCGGGCCCATGCCAAGAGTTCGGGAATTTCATCTTCGATCTGCCGACGCACTTCGGCATGCCGCGCCCGCTCCTCTGCAGTTGCCTGATGCAGGATCCGCCGGCCTGATTGGCGGTGATCTTCTTGCATGATCAGCAGCCCTCGATT
>CAZONY010000363.1:957-2910 GCA_964581215.1 uncultured Chitinophagaceae bacterium
TAGGCGGTCACGGGATACACCGTGACCGCGTCAATGTGTTCGTACACGACCAGGAGCAACCGCCCTTCGGGCGTGCGGCCCAGGGCAACCGGCCGGCCGGTCGATCGACTCAATCGTATCGCGATTGGGTTTTGCACAACCCATTCGACCTCGTCCAGCCCCACGCCGTGTTCGGCGGTTGCGGGCTGGCACCTGGGCTCCTATTCTGGCCCCCATGCACAATGCACCTTCTTCCCCGGCTTCCCCGGCTGGATCCGCCCGGCCGCTGATCGGGTTTGGCCTCGTCGTGGCCGCCTACCTCCTCGCGGCCGTGGCCGGATGGCCGCAGCACGGTCGCGACCTGCTGGTGCAGGCCCAGGCCGGGCACGCCGCCGCGCACGACCATGACGGCGGCCATGGCGGGGATCACGCCGGCCCGATCGGCGGCTCGCCGCCCGCGTGGGCCGTCATTCCCTTCGTGCTCCTGCTCGGCTCGATCGCCGTCCTGCCGCTCGTGCCGCAGCTGGCCCACTGGTGGGAGCACAACTCCAGCAAGCTGCTGGTGGCCGGCACGCTGGCCCTGGTCACGCTGGCCTATTACCTGCTCCTCCACCGCAGCGCCGTAGACCTCCATTTCCCGGCGCACGCGGTCGTGGGCCCCGCGGCCTCCGGGCCGTCGTGGGGCATCGCGGGGGCGGTGCTGGCCAACGCGTTGCTGGCCGAGTTCGTGCCCTTCATCGTGCTGCTCTTGGCGCTCTACGTGATCACCGGCGGCATCCGGATCGAGGGGGATTTGGAGGCCACGCCCACGGTCAACGCCGCCTTCCTCGGCGTCGGAGCCGCGGCGGCGAGCTTCATCGGCACGACGGGCGCGGCGATGCTGCTGGTGCGGCCGCTTCTGGAGACCAACCAGGAGCGCCGCAACGTGGCGCACACGCTGGTCTTCTTCATCTTCATGGTCTGCAACTGCGGCGGCTGCCTGCTGCCCATCGGCGATCCGCCGCTCTTTCTCGGCTACCTGCAGGGGGTCGATTTCCTGTGGACGCTCTCCCTCTGGCAGGAATGGCTCTTCACCAACGGCCTCCTGCTGGCCATCTACTGGATCTGGGATGCGGTGGTGGCCTACCCCCGCGAGCGTTCCAGCGACCGGGCCCGCGACGAACGGCAGGCTGGCCCGCTCCGGATTGGCGGCCTCGCCCTCAACGCGCCGCTCCTGGCGGGGGTGATCGCGGCCGTGGCGTTGCTCGATCCCTCGAAGCCCTTCCCGGGCACCGACTGGCATCCCTGGATCTTCCTCCGCGAGGCGGTGCTGATCGCGCTGGTGGTCGCCTCGCTGGCCCTGGGAGCCGCGGAGATCCGCCGACGCAACGGCTTCACCTACGCCGCGATCCTGGAGGTGGCGGCGTTGTTCGTGGGCATCTTCATCTGCATGCAGCCGGCGCTGGCCCTGCTCGACGCGCATGGGGCGCGCCTGGGCATTCGGTCGCCGCGGGCGTTTTTCTGGGCCACGAGTGCGCTCTCCTCGGTGCTCGACAATGCCCCCACGTATCTCGTCTTCTTCAAGACGGCGCAGGCCCTGCCGGCGGAGGGCCCGCTCGTGGCGGGCGTGGAGGCGGGCCGGCTGGCCGCGATCAGCCTCGGGGCCGTGTTCCTCGGGGCGATGACCTACATCGGCAACGGCCCCAACTTCATGGTCAAGGCGATCGCCGAGCAGTCGGGCGTGCGGATGCCGAGTTTCTTCGGCTACATGCTCTATAGTGTGGGGGTGCTCCTCCCGATCTTCGGTCTGGTGTCCTTCCTCTTCCTCTGATGCTTCGCCCTGCCGCGTGACCCACGCCCGCGCCTCCTCCGACGCCTTCGACCACGTCACGACCGGCACGCAGCTCGCGGACCTCGTCGATCGGCTCGGCGCGCAGGATTTCCTCGCCTTCGACACGGAGTTTGTCTCGGAGCACACCTACCGCAGCCAGCTCT
>CAZONY010000364.1:0-2891 GCA_964581215.1 uncultured Chitinophagaceae bacterium
CGTCTCGAGCGAGTCGGCGATGATGTCGCGGGAGGGCAGGGAGTAGCTCATTCCCTCGGTGCCCATCGAGATGCCATCGCTGACGCCGATGGAATTGAACCGCATTCCGACCATGCCCGCGGCGACCACCCCCTCGCGAACCTTCGCGGCCAGCGTGTTGAGGTGCATGTTGCACGTGTTGCCCTCGTACCACATGCTCGCGATGCCGATCTGCGGCTTGTCGAGGTCGGCCGGTTGGAGCCCGGTGCCGAGCAGCATCGCCTGCGAGGCCCCCTGCGACCTGGGCTGCGTGATTCGGGAACTGTGGCGATTGAGCACGGTCATGGCATGGTTCCGGTGGAAGAAAGACGGACGACGCGATCAGAATACCGCACGCCCCGATGCGTCTGAAAGGTCCGACCTCATGCCTCCCGAATTCGTGTTCCTCGACCTCGGCCGGGTGATCGTGTCATTTGACCGGGACCGCGCCATCGCCCAGACGACCACGGTCAGCGGAGCCGATCCGGCGCTCGTGGCGGAGGTTTTGCTCGATCCCGTGCTCGTCGATTCCCTGGAGCGCGGGCGGATCGACTGGCGGGAGTTTCACGAAGCGTTCTGCCGCCGGACCGGCACGTCGCCCGAGCCGGCCGCCCTGGCGGAGGCCGCCAGCGACATGTTCGCGCTCGAGATCGCCATGCTGCCGGTGATCGCCCGGCTCACACGCTGCGGCTGCCGCCTTGGCATTCTCTCCAACACCTGCGGGCCGCACTGGCACCATCTCACGCGGGTCGCAGGCTACGGCGTCCTCGCCACCGGATTCGACACGATCGTGCTCAGCCACGAGGTGGGCTGCCGCAAGCCGGAGCCCGAGATCTTCGCCGTGGCGGCGCAGCGGGCCGGCGTGGCTCCGGATCGCATCTTCTTCACCGACGACATCGAGGAGCACGTGCTGGCGGCGCGCCAGGCGGGCTGGGACGCGGAGGTGTTCACGTCGGCTGTAGCCCTGGCCGAAGCCCTCACCCGACGCGGCCTGCCCTGCAGCCTGTGATCCGCCCCAGGGCCGCCTGCAGGGATACCTCGTCGAACCGACCTTCCAGCACGTCCGCCCCGTCAACCCGCAGGACGGGCACCCGCAAGCCGTAGCGGGCGGCGTGCTCGGGCGTGGCATCCACATCGATCAGCCGGGCGCCGGGCCGGTGGCAGGCCAGCAGATCCTCGGCATGCTCACAGAGGTGACAGCCGCGGCGGGTGAAGAGCATGACGTCCATGTGTGCGGTACGATAAGGTGGGTACGGCCCACCGACCATACCCTGCCAGTGTCGTGACCGAATCTCCCCAGACCACGCCTGACTTCCTGAAACTCCTCCGGGCCAGCGGGCTGGTTCCGGCGCAGGTTCTCGATCCGCTCGCCGCGGCCTACTTCGACGAGCCCGGCCCAGTGCCCGAAGCGCTCGTCGAGACCCTCCTCGACCAGGGTCTGCTCACGGACTGGCAGGTCGGGCAACTCCGCAAGGGCCGCTCGAAGGGCTTCCTGCTGGGCAAGTACATGTTGCGAAGGCCCATCGGGGCCGGGGGCATGGGCAGCGTCTATCTCGCCCGGCATGCCGCGCTCGGCGGCGACGTGGCCATCAAGGTGCTGCCCACGAAGCGGGTGGCGGACGGCTCCTACCTCGAACGATTCCGGCGCGAGGCCCGGGCGGCCGCCCAACTGAGCCATCCCAACATCGCCCGAGTCATCGACCTCGACGCGGCCGCCGACGGGAAGATCCACTTCATGGTGATGGAGTACATCGACGGCATCGATCTCCACGCCCGGGTGAAGCAGGACGGGCCGATGGAGGCCGCCATGGCGGCAGACTGCATCCGGCAGGCGTCGCTCGGCCTCCATTACGCTCACGAGCATGGCTTCGTGCACCGCGACATCAAGCCGGCCAACCTCGTGCTCGACGTGCACGGCACCATCAAGGTGCTCGATCTCGGCCTGGCCAAGACCCATGACGACGACGACGAGACCGCTTCGCTGACCATGGAGTTTCGGGAGAAGACCCTCGGCACCGCCGACTTCGTGGCCCCGGAACAGGCCACCGACAGCCACGCCGCCGACCGGCGGGCCGATCTCTATTCGCTCGGCTGCACGCTCTACTACCTCCTCGTCGGCTCCGCGCCGTTCGCGGCCGGATCGATCAAGGATCGGCTCAAGGCGCAGGTTCATACCAAGCCGCCCAACCTGCTGGAGAAGCGGCCGGATGTTCCGGCCGACCTGGTGGAGCTGTACTACCGTCTGATGCAGAAGGATCCCGCCGCCCGCCCGCAAACGGCCCAGATGGTGGCCGATGCGCTGCAGGCATGGCTCGCAAAGCATGGTGCCGGCACGTCGCCGGGGGCCGCGAGCCAGCGACCGACGGTGACCCGTCGGGCGGGGAGCGATTCGTCGGCGATCCGCCGGCCGCCGACACCGGCCCAGCCGCATCGCAGCGGGCCCGCCTCGGGATCGGGATCGGCGCTCGATTCGCAGATCATCGGACAATCGAGCGTGATCCGTCGCCCGGGCAGTTCGCCGCGGTTGCCTCCAGGGCCCGCTCCGGCGAGCACCGGCAAGACGACCGGATCGCCCCGTGCCCCCTCGCGATCCCCCGTCACAACGCCCCCGGCGGCCCCGCACACCGGTGCAGCGCCTGCAAAGGCCGGCCTCGCGCGGTCGCCCCGCCCGCGCGGCCACATGTCGAAGGACCTGGCTGGCCTGCCACTCGGCCTCTGGGCCGTCATCGCTGGTGGCGTCGTCGCGGTGCTGGTCCTGGCGACGCTCGTGCTGATGCGCTCCTGATGGCAGGCTGAAGCTCGCCCCACCTGATGGTGGCCGGAAGGGATCGAGCGAGGCGACGGGGTCGGCGAAAGCTCGCGGAGCGTTGGGC
>CAZONY010000365.1:0-2883 GCA_964581215.1 uncultured Chitinophagaceae bacterium
CGGCGTCAGCGGGCGGCGGGGGTGAGCGTGAATTCCTTGAACGTCGCTCCCGCGGTCGCCGTGGGGCGCGAAAACCGCAGCACGTTGCGGCCCTTCGCGAGCGTCACCTCCACCGGTGCGGTCGTCTCCCACATACCCACGGTGAAGGGCAGCGGGATGTCGATCGGCTGGGAGGCGTCGTTCACCTTCACCTGCAGCGACTGCTTCCAGCTCGGGGTCACCACCCGGGCAGTCAGGGCGTAGCGCCCCGCCGCCGGAGCCTCGATCGCATACTCGAAGTCTTCCGGCCCGCCGTTGCGGTTGTAGTGCAACTGCTTCCCGCCGAGCGTGCTGTTCATGAAGATGATCTTGCCCGTGCTCTTCGTCGGCTTCGTTGTGGCCGCCGCGGGGATCGTGATCACGCCCCCGGGACCGACCGTGATCGCGCGGTCGGCGTCGCTGATCGTCACGGCCGCGTAGACCTCCTTCTCCTTCGAGACGTTGGCCTCGCCGATGTCTTCGCCCACGGCCGCCAACGCCTTCGCCCCGGCCTGCTGGATGAGCTGTCGCTGGGTGAGGAGCGACACGCCGTTCCAGAAGTCGGGCGTGCCGGCGTGCTCGCCGTAGACACGCTTCTCGCCGAAAACGTCGCCGATCCACTGGGCCCGCTTCACTTGCAGGAAGTCGGGGCCGACGGCCCGGGCCTGGGTCGCGGCGAGGAAGTCGAGGTCCTTCGTGTAGAGCGTCTTCGTCGTGCCATGGCCCCAGCCGGCTCCCAGGCAGATCACCCAGCCCGACGGCGTCCAGTGGGCCAACGCCGCATGGCCCGGCTGCGGCCGCGCCGTCGTGGGCACGCCGAAGGCGCGGAGGATGAACCGCCCGAAGAACGCCCGCCGCCCGCAGACGCCGCCGTTCATGAGGATGTTCTGGAAAAACTGCAGCTCGTCTTGGTCGTACTGGCAGTCCTGCGAGCCGTATTTCACGTCGGTGCGCACCGCGCCGACATACCGCCAGCGGTAGTCGGGCGTGGTGATATGGTCCGGGCGGTAGTTGCGCAGCATCTCGCGGCCCCACGCCAGCATGTCGTCGGGCTCCTCGCCATCCACCACCATCCGCATGTCCCACACGGTGAGGTTCTTGAAGGCGGCGTCGAGCTCCCCATCCGCAAAAGCCTTTTCATAGTGGCGGTAGCGGCCCACGGGATCGACCGTGGCCGGGGCGTCCTTCTTGCCCACGGCGTTGCGCTGGCCGACGGGCTGGGCATGCTCCAGCGCGATCGCCAAGGCCAGCCTCTGGAGCGTGCCCTCGCGGGCCTTGTCGCTCGCCTTCTGGATCGACTCGTAGATCTGCAGCGCCTCCCCATACCGGCCGTTTTTGGCCCCGTCGGCCGTCGCCATCTCCACGAGCAGCCGGTCATCGGCGAGCAGCCGACCGACGAGCTTCTCCTGTTCGGGGCCCTGCTCGGCGAAGGCCGCCAGCCCGCGGGGCGTGGCCTCCGTCATCACGGCCACCTTGGCGAGCTTGGCATCGAGAGCGTTGCCGCCGAGCAGCGGCTTCACTCCGAGCGCGTCGCTGGCCTTGGCCATCCGGTCCTTCGCAGCGGCGAGGGCCTGCTCGGCCTGCTTCAGCGACTGTTCGTTTTTCGTCTTGTCGGCCAGGGCCTTGTCGAGCTGCGCCTGCCGTTCCTTGAGCGCGGCTTCGCCGTCGGCGAGGTTTTTCTGCCACTTTGCCAACTCGGCCTCGGCGGCCTTGCGGTCGGCGTCGCTGGTGGCTTTCTGGAGCTTCGCCTTCGCCTCGGCGATGCCTTTGTTGGCTCCGCCGATCCATTTACCTTTGGCATGGGCCACCAGCGCCTGGGCTCCGCCGATCTCGCCCATGCGCTTCTGTGCCGCAGCGAGGTCGGTCGCCGCCGCCGCCTCGGCCTGACGGGCCTCCGCGTAGGCGGCCTGCTTGGCCTTGTCCACGGCGGGCAACCCCTTCCTGATCTCAGCCTTCAGTTGGTCGAGCCTGGCTGCGTAGTCGGCCTCGAGTTTCTGGCCGGCGGCGGAGAGCGGCGGCGCGGGCGGGGCGGGCTTTTTGCCGGCCGCCGACGCCGGGACGGCTGTCGCCATCGCCACGATCAACCCGGCCCCCACGATCGCCTTCGTCGCGACATGCATTGCTTGGCTCTCCCTCTTTAGTCAGCCCAAAATCAGACGCCTGCCCACTGGCGAGAGTCTACCACGGGCGGGCCAGGGGGTGCTTCAGGCAGCCGCATCGTTCATACTCGTCTGGTGGTCGGCCCCGACGCGGGACTTTGCATGGTTTGGTTTCGCCGCCGGCCGATGGATTTCCTGATCGAAACCTCCCCAGGGGCCCCGCTTATGATCCGCTCGCTCGCCCCGCTTCGATCGTGCGCCGCGTTGGTCGCCATGCTCTGCATGGGGCCCGCCGCGGCCGGGCCGGCTTCCAAGCCAGCGGTGCCCGATTTCACGCAAGGAGGGGTCGCGGGGGCGGGTCGGGACTGGACGCTGGGCCCCACCGGCGCCCGCGGCTGGATGTATGCCTGGAAGGGCCACACCGGCGAATCCCGTCAAATTCTGATCACGGCCGTGGCCAAGGGATCGCCAGCGGATGGCCGGCTCGAACCGGGCGACGTCATCCTCGGTATTGGCGACATCCCGTTCGAGGCCGACGCGCGGATCACGTTTGGCAAGGCCATCGGCGCAGCCGAAGCCGACCAGCGCCGAGGCGGGCTCGCGCTCCTTCGCTGGCGCAGCGGTACGACGGAGCGGGTTGTCATCCCGCTACCGGTGCTCGGGGCCTACAGCCCGACCGCGCCCTACGACTGCGCAAAATCGCGTGCCATCTTCGCCCGCGGATGCGCGGCCATCGCCAGCCGTGGGCTGCGGGGCGTCTCGATCC
>CAZONY010000366.1:0-741 GCA_964581215.1 uncultured Chitinophagaceae bacterium
AAACACGGCCCTCCAGGCCTGGCCTGCATGTGACGCAGCATTGCCTTGCCGACCTTCCGGTCGGAAAAAACACGGCCCTCCAGGCCTGGCCTGCATGTGACGCAGCATTGCCTTGCCGACCTCAGGTCGGAAGAAACCGGCCCTCCGGGCCTTGCCGCACCACGGAGGACGGCTTTCCAAGCTGTCATGACAGGTCGGAGACCTGTCCTACCGTCGTTGCGGGCGGAGCATGTTCGCGATGGCCTCGCGGGTGACCGGTTCGATCACACCATGCTCCGTGATGATCGCCCTGATGAGCCGTGCCGGAGTGACGTCGAAGGCAGGATTGAAGGCCGCCGCACCGGCGGGAGCCGCCAGCACTCCCAGCGGATGCGTCACCTCCCGGGCCCCACGCTCCTCGATCGGAATCTCGTCGCCGCCGTCGATCGACAGGTCGAACGTGCTCGACGGCGCCGCAACGAAGAACGGCACCCCGTGCGCCGCGGCCAGAACCGCCAGCCCGTAGGTGCCGATCTTGTTGGCCGTGTCGCCAGCGGCCGTGATCCGGTCGGCCCCCACGACCACGGCCGCCACCCGGCCCGATCGCAGGAGATGGCCGGCCGCGGCATCGACCAGCACCGTCACCGGAATGCCCCGCTGCACCAATTCCCAGGCCGTGAGCCGCGCCCCCTGGAAGAGCGGCCGCGTCTCGTCGGCAAACACGTCGAACCGTCGCCCCTGCTCCCAGGCCGTCGTGATCAC
>CAZONY010000366.1:751-2871 GCA_964581215.1 uncultured Chitinophagaceae bacterium
CTCGCCCCCGGTCGCGAGGGCACCCGTGTTGCAGTGCGTGAGCACGCCCCCCTGCGGAAGCACGGCTGCGCCGTGCCGACCGATCGCGGCGCACAACCGGCGATCCTCGTCATGAATCCCCGTCGCCTCCGCCAGGAGTCGCTCGCCGAGCTCCACGGCCGTCGTCGTTTCCGGCATCGCGGCGATCGCCGCCAAGGTCCGCTCGACCGCCCACCGCAGGTTCACGGCCGTCGGGCGGGCCGATGCCAGTTCCTCGCCCCGCGCGAGCACGTGCGCCCGGGCCGCGGCGGGAGTCAGGTGGCTCCGCCGGGCCTCATCGGCCGCGACCACCAGTCCATAACCGCCGGCAATTCCGATCGCCGGAGCCCCGCGCACCCGCAGGCTCTGGATCGCCTCCACCACCGTGGCCACGTCGCGGCAGGCGATCCGCTCGAGGACCCCCGGCAGGAGCGTCTGGTCGATGAGTTCGACGTGGCCATCGACGCCCCCCACCCACTGTACGGAGACGGGAACGCTCATGCCGTCATCCCGAAGGCATCCGCCACGGCCCGGCAGACCAGCCGCCCCTCGAGCACATTGACCGCGGAGCGGACCGCGGGGCTCGACTCCATCGCGGCGGCGATTCCCTGGTTCGCCAACTGGAGCACGTAAGGAAGCGTGGCGTTGCACAGGGCATACGTGCTCGTGCGGCCGACGGCGCCGGGCATGTTCGTGACGCAATAGTGCACGATGTCATCGACCACGAACGTCGGTTCGGCATGCGTGGTGGGGTGGCTCGTGGCCACGCAGCCCCCCTGGTCGATCGCCACGTCGATGATCACGGCACCCGGCTTCATAAGTTTCAGGTCGTCCCGCGTGACCAGGTGCGGGGCGCGGGCGCCCGGGATGAGCACGCTGCCGATCACGAGATCGGCCCAGCCGAGCCGCTCGCGGATCGTATGGCGGTCGGAGTAAAGGCAGTCGATGTTCGGCGGCGTCACGTCATCGAGATACCGCAGCCGCTCGAGATTCGTGTCGAGCAGGGCGATGTTCGCCCCGAAGCCGGCGGCCACCTTGGCGGCATTCGCCCCCACCGCGCCCGCGCCGAGCACCAGCACGTTCGCCGGAGCGACCCCGGGAACGCCGCCGAGAAGGATGCCACGGCCCATCTGCGGCTTTTCCAGATACTTCGCCCCCTCCTGGATGCTCATCCGGCCCGCCACCTCGCTCATGGGGACGAGCAGGGGAAGCCGCCCCCGGTCGTCCCGCAGCGTCTCGTAGGCCACCGCCGTCGCACCGGTGGCCAAGAAGCCCTCCGTGAGAGCGCGGCTGGCGGCGAAGTGGAAGTAGGTGAAGACCACCTGCCGCGGCCGGATCAGCGCGAGTTCCGGCGGCTGGGGCTCCTTCACCTTCACGACCATGTCGGCCACGCCGAACACCTCGGACGCGGTCTCGACGAGCGTCGCGCCGCACGCGGCGTAGTCCTCATCGGTCAGCCCCGAACCGCTACCGGCCGTTCGCTGCACGACCACCCGATGCCCGGCACGGACCAGTTCTTCGACGCCCACCGGGAGCATCGCCACGCGATACTCGTCCCGCTTCGTCTCCTTGGGCACGCCGACGATCATGAGTTGCGCCCGGGTCGATATCAGGCGCTACGCTTGCTTTTGTTCAGGCAGCTTGAACGTCGCGGGCATGGGCAGCGCGTAGTTGCCGTCCTTGTCGGGCTGCACCGGCGCGGGCGTCTCCCACGTCAGGTTTTCCGGCATCGTTCGATAGGGCATCGCCAGCGCCTCGCTGAACTTCCAGACCTTGCCGGAGTAGGTCGCCAGCCTCCCCAGCACCGCGGCGAAGCTCGAGTGGGTGCCGTAAACGGCATTGTTGAGCGGACGGTCATTGCGAATGGCGTCGTGCAATGCGTCATGCTCGACCTGGTAGGGATTCGGGTTTTCTCCCTCGAACTTCCACAGCACCTTGCCCGAATAATCGGTGATCTCGCCGATTTTCACGTAACCCTTCGTGCCCTGAAACTCCTCGTTCACCCGGCTCTGCCCCCCCGGGTATTGCTTGCACTGGCTGGCGATCCGGACACCGTTGGGATACGTGAAATTCACCGCGTGGTGATCGTAGATCTCGCTCGG
>CAZONY010000367.1:0-2859 GCA_964581215.1 uncultured Chitinophagaceae bacterium
GCTCCGCATGTCCTCGTGGATCATCGTGTGGTGCGAGAGCGACGTGCGAAAGGAATCGAGCTCGGCACTGGTCGGCAGCTGACCGTAGATGAGCAGGTAGGCCACCTCGACGAAGTCGGCCTTCGCCGCCAGCTGCTCGATCGGGTAGCCGCGGTAGCGGAGGATGCCCTGCTCGCCATCAAGAAAGGTGATGGCGCTGGTGGTGGAGCCCGTGTTGACGAAGCCCTCGTCGAGCGTGATCGCCCCGGTGGCCGCCCGGAGCTTGGCGATGTCGATCGCCCGCTCGCCTTCGGTGCCGACGATGACCGGGAACTCGGTCGATTGGCCGTTGATCTCCAGCCGGGCCGCACCGTCGGCCCGCGAGCCGGGCCATGGGGGGGCGGCGACGGACTTGGTGGTCGTGGCACTCATGGTGCTATTCCTCGATTTTCGCGGCCGAACAGTGCCCGCCACGGGGCAGTCTAGCCAGCGCACGAGGCATCGGCAACGACGCCCATCCCGCACTCACCGCAGCGATGTCGGCTGGCCGGCGGCGATCGTGTCGGTGGGGTCGTCATCGAAGATCGTCCACACCGGCGTCCGTTCGCGGAGGCGGTGGAAGTAGGCCTCCTGCTCGCTCTTCTGCTTCTGCTGGATGAGCGTTTCCCGAATGCCGACCTGGGCCTCGATGAACGGCGTGCGGCCCGCCTCGGTCCGCTCCGTCACACGGATGATGTGGAAGGAGGTGCCGTCGTCGAGGATCGTGCTCAATTGGCCAACGGGAAGCGTGAAGATCGCCTCGTCCAAGGCCTTCGACACCAGCGCTCCCTTCGTCGTCCACTCATAGACGCCCCCCGACTTGGCCGTGGGGCCTTCCGACTTCTCGCGGGCCACGTCGGCGAAGGGCCGCCCCTGGAACACCTCGTTGCCCATCGCGGCCAGCTTGTTCCAGGCCTCGTTCCGGGTCTGGGTGGGCGTGATCCGCACCGTCAGCTGCTCGAATCGGGCACGGGCCGGGAACTCGTAGTCGGCAAGGTGATTCTCGTACCAGGCGATCATGTCGGCGTGGGGAATCTCCGTGTCGGTCTCCACCTGGGTGGAGAGCCACTGCTGGGCCAGCGCCCGCTCGAAGAACATCTTTCGCATCCGGTCGAGCGACTGGCCACGCGACTTGATCAGGGATTCATACTCGCGGATGCCGGCCACCCCCGCCTCCTCCATCATCTTGGGCAGTTGCTGCCCGTCGAAGGCCTCGTTGACCTTCTTCTCGATCTCGGGGAGCCGCTCCTCGGGGATCGTTCGGCAGGCATCGACGTAGATCAGCAGCGTCTCGACATGCGGCTTCATCACCTGCTTGTAGATCATGAGCTTCAGCTCGCGAATCTGCTCCGGCTTGAGGCCGGGCGAGACCTTGGCGAGCCATTCCGAGGCGGCCGGTGTCATGAGGTCGCCTGCGAGCACCACCTCGGGGCCGACGCGGGCCACCACCATCGCCGTCTCGAGCGACTGCATGTTGAGGAGGTCGCGGCTGGGGGCGGTGGCCGAGGCGGGCAGCCCGGGGGGCGTGAACGGCTCCGCATATTGGGCCTGCACCACGCCGCCGGCGACGGCCTCCGGAGTGATGGCATCGAGCGGCTCGAGGGGCGCCCCCGGATTCTCGCGGATGCTCGAGAGCACATGCTTGCCGAGTGCATCGGGATGCGCGTCGGCCGTTTTCGCCGTCGGCCACGAGTCGGGCCGCGACACGGCCTTCGGCTGCGTGGGCACGATCTGCGAAGGCTGCCCGACGGGCTGGAGCGCAGGGGGCGCGGTGGGCTGCGGCTGCGGACCCTGGGCCGAGACCCCGCGCGACGCGACCACAAGCGCCGCCACGAGCGCGGCAACGCGAAGCACGGCGGGGGCGCGGGTGGGCATCATGCGGGGCATCCAGGTCCGGCCCCGGCGGGTACGGCCGACGGGCCAGGGACGATAGGAGGCGATGCGGAGGGTCGCAAGAGCGGCCCCATGGCGGAAAAGCCCGGGAATCACCCGCGTCAGCGGGGGGGAGCCGCGGCGGCGCGGGACGCCGGCGGGCTGGCCGCCAGAAACGCCGTCAACCCGGCGACGAGCTTGGCGGGATCCCCCAGCATGCCCTCGGGCAACGGCAGCACGGCCGTCTTCTGATCGACGACCCGGACCGTCGTGCCCCGCTTCGCGGCGGCCGCCTGGAGCCGCTCCATCGCCTTCCGGTCGTGGTGGCCGATCACGAGCATGCCGGGATGGCGGCTGATCGCGTCGATGCCGTGCCGTGCCGCGGCGACGCGGATGCGGGCGAAGTCCACCAGCCGCTTCGCCTCCTCCGGCAGCGGGCCGAACCGGTCGCCCAATTCGGCGGCGATGTCGTCGAGCTGCGCGGCCTCGGTCGCCCGCGACAGCCGCCGGTAGACGTCGATCTTGCCGCGGAGGTCGGGAATGTAGTCGCGCGGGAGCCAGGCCGCGCCCGGGAGATCGAGATTGACGGCCGGCGGCTCGGCCGGCGGCAACGCCTTCAGCCCGCGGACGGCCTGATCGAGCAGCTTGCAATAGAGGTCGTAGCCGACCGTGGCGATGTGGCCGCTCTGCTGCGTGCCGAGCAGGTTGCCCGCGCCGCGGATCTCGAGATCCCGCATCGCCAGCGAGAACCCCGCCCCCATGCTGGAAAACTCCTGAATCGCCCGCAGCCGCTTGGCGGCCATGCTCGTGAGCACCGCGTGCTCGTCGATGAGCATGTAGCAGTAGGCCCGGTGGTGCGACCGGCCCACGCGGCCGAGAAGCTGGTGAAGAGCGGCGAGGCCGTAGGTGTCGGCCTCGTCGAAGAAGATCGTGTTGGCCCGCGGGATGTCGAGCCCGCTCTCGATGGTC
>CAZONY010000368.1:0-2855 GCA_964581215.1 uncultured Chitinophagaceae bacterium
GAGGCGGCCGGTTTCTCCTCCGCCTTCTTCGGCTCCTCGGCGAAAGCCCCGAGGCGGCATGCGGCCAGGCATGTCGCCGCGACCAGATGGAACGGGCGGGGAGAACGAATCACGGCGGTCATCGATCGCGTTCCTCGAAGGGGTGGGCGGGCAGGTGCTGCCACGGCCATCTTGCAAGGGTATCATCGCGTGCCGGTGGCCACCAGTTTGAGCGGGTGAATCGTGACGGAGCCAGCGCATGCACCGGCGGACGAGCTCCTTCGACGCTGGTTTCCTGCGGGTGGAGCGGCGGCCGCGCCGCTCGCGGCCGGCGGTGCGAGCGGTGCCGACACCTGGCTGATCCGGCATGCGGGACGGGCGTTCGTCCTCAAGAACTTCGTGGGCACGGGCGGGCGGCGTCATGCCGTGTGGGTCCACGCGCTCATGCGGCACGTCCGCGACGCGGGCGTGTGGCAGGTGCCGGCGGTGATGGCCGCCTCTGACGGAGCGACGCTGCAGCCCGACGCGGATGGGCGGCTGTGGGAATTGCTGGAGCGCATGCCCGGAGCGGCCGCGGGGGCGCCGACGCCAGCGCAGGTGGCTGCGGCAGCTGAATCATTGGCCAGGGTGCACGTCGCCGCCGCCTCGCTCCCGGGTGAATCGCCGCGTCGCGACCACTCCCCCGGCCTGCGGCACCGCATCGAACGGGCCCGTGATCTGCTCGCCCGGCCCTGGTCGGCCCGCAATGCCTCGGACGCACCGCCTGGCATCAACGCGAGGCTGGCGCAAGCCGCGGCGATCTTTGGGGCGGCCGGCGGCACGGAGGCGACGGCGTGGCTGGCGGGAATGCGGTCCCGTCCGCTCGCCCTGCAGCCGGTGCTTCGTGACGTGTGGCACGATCACGTTCTCTTTGTGGACGAGGCCGTCACGGGCCTCATCGATTGGCACGCTGCCGGAATCGATACTCCGGCCACCGACATCGCCCGGTTGCTGGGCAGCTGGCCCGACGAGCCGCCGCTCGCGCGATCGTTCCTTGACGGCTACCGTTCGGTTCGTCACCTCGAGATCGAGGAGGTGGAGCTGATTCCCGTGCTGCGGTGCGCCGGCGTCGTATTTGGAATCGACAATTGGTTTCGCTGGATGATCGACGAACGGCGCTCGTTTGCCGATCGGGAGAAGGTGCTGCACCGGATCGATGTGCTCCTCGACGCCTTGCCAAGCGCGTTGCAAAAGCTTCGGGGGGGTGGTTCAAGCCACGATTGACCGGCAAAAAACCATGCGGCTAGACTCTCGGTTATGAAATACGAAGCAGCACGGCGGGCCAGGCATTTGGAGTCGATGCGGCGGTTGGCGACGGGCGTGGTCTGGGCGCTGTTCGCGGTCGTCCCGGGGATGGCCGGGGCGGCTCCGGCCGCAGACGGCGGCAAGGGCGTCAACACCGACGTCTTCGATCCGCTGGCCGGGATTTCCGATGCGCTCGGCAGCCCGGTCGTCATTTCGGCCATCATCGAGCCGGGCGCGGCCGGGCAGCCCGATACGCTGGCCGTGACCGCCACGCTCGAGGAGGGCTGGCACCTGTACTCGCTGGATCAGGGCAAGAATACCCCGCAGCCGGCGGGTCCGAAGCCGACGAAAATCGTCGTGGCCGACGATTCGCCGCAGCGGCCGGCCGGCAGGTTTCAGCCCGATCATCCGCCCGAGCGCCGAACCGTGGAGAGCGTGCCCTCCTGGAAGGGCCTGGTGCTGGAGGAGTACCACGGAAAAGTCACCTGGCGGGTGCCGCTGGAGGCGAACCCATCCGGCCGCGCGGCCGACGTGCACGGCACGGTGAGCCTGCAGTTGTGCCAGGACACCGCCTGCACGCCGCCGGCAACGATCCCCTTTACGGCGACCTGCGACCTGGCCACGCGGGCGGCGGCAGTGAAGCCAGTGGCGGCGGATCACGTGCCGGACCGGGGGCACCTGCGGTTGGAGGCCTCGTTCAGGCAGCCTGTCTGTCGGGCCGGGGGAGGCCTCGCTTGGCCGCTTCTGGTCAGGCTCGTCCCCGAAGCGGACTGGCACCTCTACAAGCCGGCATCATCCGACGCCAGCGGGGTCGGCCAGGGCAAGCCCACGATCGTGTCGCTGCCTGCCGCCGAGCCGGGGAGTGAGCGGGGCGTCCGGGCGACGCGGCTGATCGCCACGGAGGCGGAGCCCGCCCGCGACGCGGAACTATCGGCGGCGGGGGCCGTCGAGGGACCCGTGACGCTGGAACTGCTGCTCGAGGCGGCCGATGACGCGGCCGGCAAAGCGCCGGGATCGATCGACATCGTGTTGGGATTCCAGACCTGTACCGACGCCACCTGCGACCCGCCCTGGGGGGCCAGGCTCTCGGCGACGATTCCGGCCGGTGAGAATCCCGCCGAGGCGCGGCTCGCGTTTGCGTCGGCCCGCTATGCCGATGCCGCCCGGGCGCCGGCCGAGATCGAGATCGCATCGACGTCGTCGACGGTGCCGGCGTTGACCGCGGCGCCCGCCACCACGACGGCGAACGGGGCGATTCCACTGTCCTTGCCGGCAGCATTGCTCGCGGGGCTGGCGGGCGGGCTGATCCTCAACCTCATGCCGTGCGTGCTTCCGGTGCTGGGTCTCAAGCTCATGTCGTTCGCGCAGCAGTCGGGCAAGGCGCGGCGGGAGGTGCTGCAGCTCAACCTGTGGTATTGCGCCGGCCTCTATGCCGTGTTCTTCGTGCTCGCGACCTTGAGCGTGGCGGCCAACGTCGGCCTGGCGGAGACGAATCTCGCATGGGGCGAGCAGTTCACCTCCTGGAAGTTCAACGTCGCGATGGCGGGTGTGGTGTTCGCGCCCATCTTGCAGCTATGGCTGGTGTGGTTCTT
>CAZONY010000369.1:0-2602 GCA_964581215.1 uncultured Chitinophagaceae bacterium
GCGGGGTCGCCCGCGTCGATCCGCGCGGCGACGCGGATTGTCGCCCCGGGCTCGCAGGCCTTGATCGCGTTGTCCACGAGGTTGATGACCGCCTGCTCGATGAGGGGCGCGTTGACGGAAGCCTCGACTGCCGCATCGCATTCGACCTCCAGTCGCACTCCCCGCTCCGTGGCCCGAGGCAGGCAGTCGCTCGCCGCCGCATCGAGCACCGCCGCGATCGTGGTGGGCTCCAGGGGCAGCGTGCCGGATCCCTCCCGCTGCTCGATCCGCGACAGGGCGAGCAGGTCTTCGATGATCGCCTCCAGCCGGTCGGCCTGGCGGGCGATGATGTCGAGGAACCGCCGCCGGTCGTTCGGATCGTCGCCGGCCCCGTCCAGCAGCGTCTCGACGAAGCCCTTGATCGAGGCGACGGGGGTCTTGAGCTCGTGCGACACGTTGGCGACGAAGTCGCGGCGCATGTTTTCCAACCGCTTGAACTCCGTCACGTCGTTGAGCACGATCACCGCTCCCCCCTCCCCCGACAGGTCCCGGAGGGCCGTGCCGCGGACCCGGATCGTGCGGTCGCGGGGGCCGGCGAGCACGATGTCATCCTCGACCGGCTCACGGCAGTCGATCGCCCGCAGCGCGAAGCGGCGGAGATCGGGATTGCGGATCACTTCCTGCATCGAACGCCCCACCACGGCCTGCAGGTCGAACCCGAAGAGATCGGCCGCCGCGCGGTTGAGGCCGAGGACGCGCTGGCGGGCGTCGATGGCCAGCACGCCCTCGATCATGCTGTCGAGCACGGCCTCCTGCTCGGTGTCTTGGCGGCCGATCGTGAGCCCGCGCTCGACGAGTTGCTCGCGGAGCACGTGGAACGACGCCGCCAGGCTGGAAAGTTCGGCGACGTCGGGCGTCGGGAGCGGGGCCTCGAGCTTCCCGCCGGCGACCCGCGATGCCGCGTGGGCGAGTTCCCGCGCCGGCCGTGACAGCCGGCTGGCCAAGGCGGCGGCGGCTACCGCGGCGGCCAGGGCGCAGAGGAGAAAACCCATCAGCACCGAGCCCTGCGCGGCCGCCAGTTCGCGGTCGGAGCGACCGGTGTCGGTCGAGGCCTCGAGGATGGAGGTCGGCGCCCCGGGAGGCCCGAGCGGCACGGCCATCAGCAGCACCCGGCGGCCGCTGGAGGCGTCATACCGGCTGGCCGAGGCCGTGCGACCTGCACGGGCGTCGGCGAGGAACGAATCCGACCGCAGCCCCTGCGCCACGGTTTCGGGCGGTTCGGCTCCGGGGCCCGCCGGTGGCACGGCGTTGGCGATCACGCCCCCCTCCAGATCGAGCAGGCTCAGTTCCACCTTGGCGGTGCGCTGCACCGCCGCGGCGGCGGCGGCGAACGCCCCGGTATCAGGAGGCACGCCGTCTTTCGGCAGGAGTTCGCTCACGGCTGCCGTGGCGTCGGTGAGGCGGCGCAGCAAGGCGGCGTCGGCGAGCCGCGCCATGCCGACCGATGCCACCCAGAAACTGCCCGTGAGCGTCCCAGCGGCCACCACGCACAGCGCTGTGAAGAGCCGCCAGAAGAGCCGCGTACGGGGCATGGATCGACCGAGGGTGACGGATCACGCCCGGAATCGGTATCCCACGCCCCGGACGGTTTCGATGTAGGAACCGAACTCGCCCAGTTTCTTGCGCAGGCCGGCGACCTGGACGTCCACCGAGCGTTCCGTCACAGGATAATCCTCCCCCTTCACGGCGTCGACGATCTGCGTCCGCGAATAGGCCCAGCCGGGCCGTTTCGCCAGAAAATGCAGCAGGGCGAACTCGGTGTAGGTGAGCGTCAGGGGCTGGCCGGCGAGCGTCACCTCGTGCCGGCCGGGATGGATCTCCAGTTCGGCGACGGACACGGTGGCCTCCATGTCGGCCTGCCGCTCGGCCTCCTTGCGGCGGAGCAGCGCCTTGATGCGGGCGGCGAGCACCCGTGGGCTGAAGGGCTTGGTCACGTAGTCGTCGGCGCCCCGCTCGAGCCCGGCGATCATGTCGCTCTCCTCGCTCTTCGCGGTGAGCATGATGATGGGGATGTCGCGGGTCTTGGAGTCGCCCTTGAGCCGACGGCAGACCTCGAGACCGTCGATCATCGGCAGCATGAGATCGAGCACGATCAGGTCGGGCGGCTGCCGGCGGACCGCCTTCAGGGCCTCGTCCCCCGTGGCCACGCAGCTGACGCGGTAGCCCTCCTTGGTGAGGTTATAGCGGACGAGTTCGAGCAGGTCCTCTTCGTCATCGACGACGAGGACCTGGGGGCCGAAGCCGACCTCAGACGTTTTCGAACTAGTCGCGAAGTGCTTCACACACCCTCCATCAAGCACGTCGTTGCCTGGAACCACGACCGTCATGGGGGAAGAGTTTACTCCCCCCGGGCCAGCCGGATCGGTGTTAGTTTTTCGTTACGTGTACGTTTCGGTCCGCTCAGGAGAGGAGGAGTTCCACGTCTTCGGCGGTGAGGCTCGCGATCATGCTTTCGTCAGCCTGCACGATCGAGTCGGCGAGCTCCCGCTTGCGATCCTGCAGTGCCACGATCTTCTCCTCGACCGTGTCGCGAGCGATGAGCCGATAAGCGAACACCCGCCGC
>CAZONY010000369.1:2612-2840 GCA_964581215.1 uncultured Chitinophagaceae bacterium
AGAAGGCCGGGTTCCACCACGGGTCGAGGATGTAGATATAGTCGGCCGCCGTGAGGTTGAGCCCCTCACCACCGGCCTTCAACGAGATGAGGAACAACCGACAGTCCGGATCCTCCTGGAACCGTTGCACCCGGGCCTGGCGGTCGGTGGTGCGGCCGTCGAGGTATTCGTAGACGGTGCCCCGCTCGTCGAGGTGCCGCCGCAGGATCGCGAGAAAACTGGTGAACT
>CAZONY010000370.1:0-2832 GCA_964581215.1 uncultured Chitinophagaceae bacterium
TCGCTTGCCATCAAGGCCGGCTCTCGGGGCACGGGCAGCCCCTCGCGGAGTTTGCAACTCGCATGCGCAGCAGCGAACCCTACATGCCGACGAGGCGCAGGGGGCGGCGAACGTCGAGGAGCATTGGGCGAACCCTCGCCCGCGAGGCGTTGAGATTGCCCATTTTCACGGCCGCGGGGTTTTCTCAATCGGTGCGACCCCGGCGACCGATACCGCTTACCGGATATCGGTTCGCTTCGGCCCTTTCGGGAAACTCCCATGAAACGCACATATGGTCTGCTGCTGGCAATCGCGGTGATCTCGATGGCGAGCGGTTGTTCCATCATGGATCGGTTATTCCTCCTGAATACGGACGGCCCCTACAGCCACGGCCACCATGGCGCGTGTCAGGACGGGGCGTGCGAAACCGGAGCCTGCGGACCGGGTGGATGCGAGACCGGCGCGTGCGGGCCGGAGGGCTGCAACGAGTGCGCCGACGGCACCTGCCGCCCGCGGCACGTCGGCCGCTACGGCGGCCTTGCCAAGCACCACCTGTCGCCCGAGGAGCGGGCGGCGTTGGGCGCCTCGGACTACGGCGCCACCACGCCGGCCGGGCCGCCGTCCGGGGCGGTCGCCTATCCCTACTACACGACCCGCGGTCCCCGCGACTTCCTCGCCAAGTGCCCGCCCTCGATCGGCCCGTGATGCATCGACCATGACGGGGGGCCGGGTTGCCGATAGGCTTGCGGGCCTGATCGGCAATTCGTTTTTTCCCTTCCCCCCGAGGTCGCGTTCATGGCACCCGATGGCCGCCGTCTCCCGCCTCCGGTCGGCATGACGGCCGCCGGTCGCCTCACCGTTACCGGGTGGCTCGTCTGCGCCATCGCCGCGATCGGCTTCGCGTTCGACATCTACGAACTTTTGATGCTGCCGCTGGTGATCAAACCGGCTCTGGCAGCGCTCGGCGGCATGTCGGCAGAGGGAGCGCCGCTGCTCGTGCCGGGGTCGCCGGAATACGCGAAGTGGGCCCGGGCGCTGTTCTTCGTGCCGGCCATCGCCGGGGGCGTGTTCGGGCTCGTGGGCGGCTACCTGACGGACCTGCTCGGCCGCCGTCGCGTGCTCACGTTCAGCATCCTGCTCTACGCCTTCGCCGCCCTCGCGGCCGGCTACGCCACGTCGCTGCCGCAATTGCTCTTCTTCCGCTGCCTGGTGTTCATCGGCGTGTGCGTGGAGTTCGTGGCGGCCATCGCCTGGCTGGCGGAGCTGTTCCCCGACCGCGAGCAGCGGGAGCGGGTGCTCGGCTGGACGCAGGCCTTCTCGTCGATCGGTGGCCTGCTCGTGGGCACGGCCAATGTGCTCGCGGCACGCTCTGCCGACCTCATGCCGGCCATTCATGGCGGCCACGAGGCCTGGCGGTACACGCTCATCTCCGGCGTCATTCCCGCACTGCCGCTGATTCTCATCCGTCCCTTCCTTCCCGAGAGCCCGGTCTGGGCCGAGAAGAAGGCGGCCGGCACGCTCCGGCGGCCGAGCCTGCGCGAGCTCTTCAGCCCGGGGCTGGTTCGCACGACGATCGTCACCACGCTCGTGTTCGCCGCCAGCTACGGCATCGCCTTCGGCGCGATCCAACAGCTGCCGCAGATCCTCGGCGGGCCGAAGGGGCACGCGGCGATCTTGGCTACCGCGCAGGCGGCTCAGGCGCAGGCGGTGGCCGCGGCCGAGCAGGCGGGCAGGCCGGCGCCGACGGCCGCGCGGCTCAAGGGCGTGGCCGGCAACGCCACCGACGAGGCGGTCGCCCAAGTCACGATCTTCCAGGAAGTGGGCGGGCTCGTGGGTCGCGTGCTGCTCGCCTTCGCGGCCCTGCGGATCGCCAGCCGACGGACGCTGCTGCGGGTGTTTCAATGGCCGGCGCTCATCGTCGTGCCGGCGGTCTTCTGGTGGATCTCAACGCAACTGGGCAATGCCGAATCGCTCCCGTGGATCAAGGCCGGCATCTTCCTGGCCGGGCTGCTCACGGTGGCCCAGTTCAGCTTCTGGGGGAACTACATCCCGCACGTCTTTCCAACGCACCTGCGGGGCACTGGGGAAAGCTTCGCCGCGAACATCGGCGGCCGGGTGCTGGGCACCGCCGCGGCCTGGCTCACGCTCACGTTCGCCACCGCGACGCCGCCCAATCCGATGCGAATCGCCATGGTGGGCGCCTGTGTGGCGGGGGGCTACGCCCTCGTGGGCGCCATCCTCACGCACTGGCTTCCCGAGCCGGACACCCGGCTCGAGTGACCGCGGTCATTCCGCGATCGTGCGGGGTGCGATCGGAGCCTCGTCGGGAATGGTCGGCACGGTCCAGATCGTGTAGAGGCCGACGGCCACGGCGACGAGCGCGACGTATTTCAGCCACCAGGGGAGGCTGCCGAAAAGCAGGCTTCCCAGAACCACGGCTCCCACCAGCGCGAAGGCACGGTTCTTCGCGCTCCGCCGCACACCGCGGTAGTGCTGCCAATCGTCGAGCGTCGGGCCGAACGTCTTGGAGCGATGCAGCCAGGCATGGATCCGCGGGGAGCCGCGGTAGAAGCACCAGCTCGCCAACAGCAGGAAAGGTGTCGTCGGGAGCAGCGGAAGCACCGAGCCAAGCACGGCGAGGGCCACGCACGTCCAGCCCCCCACGACGTAGAGGAAGCTCTTCACGGGGTCGGTCGTGGGCCTGAAATCCATGGGCATCCGGCTGCCTGGTCGCTGACGAATCGTAGCACGACGCCGTTTCGCGGGGGGTTGTTTGTGGCGCGACTGCGGAATTCCTATGCTTTGAGCCGCATCGACCGATTTCGCGCCTTCGCTTGAGGAGTTTCCGCCATG
>CAZONY010000371.1:0-2826 GCA_964581215.1 uncultured Chitinophagaceae bacterium
CGCTTCGCCTCCTTCTGGCTCGCGCCCAAGGACGGCCCCGCGGCGGCCTTCGCAGCCCGGCTCCACAAAGAGACGGGCCGGCCGGTCGGCGTGGTGTTCATGAGCGCCAAGGACCTCGACCTCAAGCAGTGGATCGGCTACGACCACCTCGCGGCCGCCCCGAGCCTCAAGGCCGATTCCGACGCCATCGCCACGAGCGTGCCCGGCACGCCCTTCTACGAGGCGGCGGTGCGACGATATCTCGCGGCCTGGAAGAAGTATTGGGCGGAGGAGGTGCCGGGGCTGATCGCCGCCAAGCGTCCGCATCCGACCGGCTGGGGCGAGTATCCCGCGCTCGGCGGCGAGGTGAGCGCCACCGCGGCGCAGGCCTACAACGTGATGACGGCCCCGTTCGCCGACTTCCGCTTCAAGGGCGTGGTGTTCCTCACCGCCCCGAAGATGGTGGCCGCCGACGAGGGGGCCTCGTTCGCGGAGCAGCTGCCGGCGGTGGCGGCAAGCTGGCGGGCCACGTTCGGCGGCGATCCGGCGTTTTACTACACGCTGCCCGCGAAATCGCTCGCGCCGAAGATCGCCGCGCCCCAGGGCATCGCCCCGCCGAGCGGGGCGATCGAGGTCACGGATTGGAACGAGGCGACGGCGCTCGAGAAGGTGCCCGCCGTGCCATGACGCGGCGTGCCATTGGCGATCATCCGGAGCCGGCCGGGGCTGCCCGGTGCCTGCCAGCGGGCAACCGGGTCTTTCGTCCTCACAAAGACGCGACACTCCCCGGCCATCGGAATGGCCACCGTCGTGGCTGCTTGGCCTTGCGCTCCCGATCCCAAGGCAGTCTACCCATGAGTCGCAGCATATCCGCCGGGATCGCCGCTGCGTGGATCACGCTCCTGGCCGCCGGTCGGGCCCCGGCTGGCGACCTGCCGCCGCATCCCAGGCTCCTCCTCCCGGCCGCGGCCAAAGACCGTGTGCGCGTCCAGATCGAGGCTGACCCGCTGCTCGGCGCGGTCCGCGATGCCGTGCTCACGACCGCCCGCAAGGCCCGCGGTGAGCGGACGTGCGAATACCGCATTCCCGACGGCAGGCGGCTGCTCGCCGAGTCACGGCACGCGATTTCGATCGTGCTCCACACGGCCATGGCCTGGCGGCTGACCGGAGACCGCGCCGCCTTCGAGCGGTGCGTGCGGGAACTCGACGCCGCCTCCGGCTTTCCCGACTGGAATCCTGAGCATTTTCTCGACGTCGCCGAGATGGCGCTGGCCGTGGCGGTGGGCCTCGACTGGCTGCACGACGACCTCTCCATCGAGCAGCGCGATCGGTATCGCGACGCCCTCCGCGCGAAGGCGATCGAGCCGGCGTGCACCCAACTGGCCCGCAAGGTCTTCTGGACGCGGGTGACCAACAACTGGTCGCAGGTCTGTGGGGCCGGCATCATGGCGGCGTGTGCGGCGGTTGCCGAGGACGACGCGGCGATCGACCGGCTCCCCTTTGCCGAGTGCCTCGACATCGTCGAACGTTCCGAACGATTCTACGAGCCGGACGGCGGCTATCCCGAGGGGCCGGGCTACTGGAACTATGGCACCGAGTATCACGTGCTCGGCCTGGCGATCGCCGCGGACCTCGGTCGCGTCGTCGATCCCCCGCGGCATCTGCTCGCCAGCGCAGGGTTCATGGCCCATGCCCGCGGGCCATCGGGGCGGTTCTTCAACTTCGCCGATGGTGGGCCGGACGTCGATCCGTACGTGCCCTGCCGCGGCTGGCTCGTGGGCCGGGCGGCCGATACCGCGCTCGTGGCCGACCTGCGCCGGGGGCTGTGGAGCCGGCTGGAGTCGTTGCCGGGGCCGGGGGGCGGCCGCTTTTTCCCGCTGCACCTCGTGTGGCTCCCGGCCGCGCCGGCGGAGCCAGCCACCGCGTTGCCCGTCGCCGCGGCCTTCGCTGGCGAGCAGCCCGTGGCGATGCTTCGCTCGGGTTGGCACGACCCGCAGGCCCTGTTCATCGCCGCCAAGGGGGGCACGCCGGCGGTGAGCCACGGCCACATGGACGTCGGGAGTTTCGTCGTGGAAGCCGCAGGGCGGCGCTGGATCCACGACCTCGGAGCAGACAACTACAACTTGCCGGGCTATTTCGGGGCGCAGCGGTGGGATTACTTCCGGCTCAACGCCCGGTCGCACAACGTCGTTCATATCGGCGACAGGATGCAGAACCCGGCATGCGCGCCCTGCCGGATCACGGCCTCCCGGCTCGACCGGCCGCCGTATTGGGCTCGCTTCGACCTCACGCCGGCCTACACGTTCGGCGCGGAGCGGCTGGCCGACCGGGTGGAGCGGGAAATCGTTCTCGATCCACATGCGGGCGAACTCCGCATTCGCGATGCGATCGTGGACCCCATCGACACCGTGCGCTGGCAATGCATGATCGACGGTTCGGTGCAGCTGAGCGGCAACAAGGCCGTGCTGACCGCGGAGGGGAAGGCGGTGGAGCTCGAAATCCATCCGGCGACGGCCGCGTGGGGAACGATGTCGGCGGCGGCTCCGACGCCCCGGGAGCGATCCAATGACGGGTTCCAACTGCTCGTGGCCGAGATCCCGGCGCCGGCCGCGGAATCGCCGCTCGTGATCGAGGTCGTCATCCGGACTATCGTCTCCCCGTAGCGATTCGGCGACGGCCGACCTATCCTTCCAGGGCATGATGACGAATCGCCGGGTGTCACAGGTCGTGCTGGGGGCCATCACGCTCGTGGTCGTGGGGGCGGCGATCTACGCGCCCGCGGTGCACGGCGACTGGCAGATGGACGACGACCTCCTCGTCACCAAAAACCGGGCGGTGAAGTCGGGG
>CAZONY010000372.1:0-2812 GCA_964581215.1 uncultured Chitinophagaceae bacterium
AGCCGGAGGTGGCTGAAGTCGCAGTCCCAGAATTCGGGACTCGCCATCAACTCCCCGAGGCCTCCCGGCGTGAGCGTGAGGAACGTCTTGGCGGGCTGCCGGCGCAGGGCCGTGACGAAGTGTTCGACGGTGACCTTTCGCAGCAGGACCGACGCGCCGCTGTGACCGAGCGCGTAGCCGACCTGCAGCGGGTGGTATTGGGAGTCGAGCGGCACCGCGACCAGGTGCATCCGGAAGCAGGCGAGGTAGCAGACGACCGTCTCGAGGCAGTTCGGCAGGAGGAGGGCGACCCGATCTCCCTCCTCGAGGCCCATGGCCGCCAAGCCCGAGGCCAGCCGCGAGGCCAGCCGTTCGAGATCCGCCGCGGTGGTCCACGCGCCGTCGGACTCGAGGATCGGGCGGGCCGGGTCGATCTCCAGAACCCGCTTCAACAGGTGATGCAGCATGGGAGCGACGTCCTTGCAGGGTCGGTGGCTCGGCCGGGCAATGCCGACGGGGCTGTCGATCCATGTATAGTGCAGTCAAAGGCGTTGTCTCAAGCATCGGAATGCCTCGAGGAAATCCCGCTCGATCATGGCAGCAACGTCTCCCGCCCAGTCCGCCCCTGGTGATCGCGCGGCCGGCACGGCCGGCCGCGAGGGCGTGATCCTGTTCACGCTGGCGGCGCTGCAGTTCATCAGCCTCGTCGATTTCATGATCGTGATGCCGCTGGGTCCGCAGTTGCTCGTCGCCCTCGGCATCGACGCCCGGAGATTCAGCTGGGTCGTGTCGGCATACACCCTCGCTGCCGGAGTCGCGGGATTCCTCGTGGCGCCATGGCTCGACCGCGTGCCACGGAAGTCGGCCTACCTCGCCTTGTCGGTCGGCCTGCTCGCGGGCACGGCGGCCTGCGGGATGGCCACCAGTTACCCGCTCCTGCTCGCGACGCGGTGTGTGACCGGCGGCTTTGGCGGCGTCCTCGGTGGACTGGCCCTGGCGATCGTGGCGGACGTGTTTCCTGCCGGACGTCGCGGCCGGGCCAACGGCACGCTGATGCTGTCCTTCGCCGTCGCCTCGGTGGCGGGCGTGCCGCTGGGCATCGCGCTGAGCACCAGGCTTGGCTGGCAGGCGCCCTTCTTCGTCCTCACGGCACTTGGTGTGCCGCTGATCGGTCTGGCGGCGTGGGCGCTGCCTCCCTTGGCGGCCCACCCGGACGGCTCGAGGCGGCATCCCCTGGCCCGCCTGCTCGAGACGCTCACGGTGCCCGCCCATCGGCATGCCTTTTTTCTGATCGCCCTGCTGATGGTCGGCGCGTTTGCCGTGATCCCGTTCATCAGCACCGCCTTCGTGGCCAACGTCGGCGTGACGGAGGCGCAGCTTCCGGCCGTGTTCATCACCGGGGGCCTTCTCACGCTCGTGAGCACGCCACTCGTCGGCCGGCTGGTCGATCGCCTCGGCCCACTGCCGGTGTTTCGCGGTGTCGTCCCCTTGTCGGCCGTGATGATGCTGGTGCTGACGCATCTCCCTGCGGTCGGCATCGCGGGCGCCGCGCCGGTGGCGGGGATGCTGATGGCGACCAACGCGGCGCGGATGGTGTCGGCGATGTCGCTGATCACGGCGAGCATCGAACCGCGCTACCGCGGCAGCTTCATGTCGCTCAACTCGTCGGTGCAGCACGTCGCCAGCGGCCTGGGGGCCATGCTCGGCGGAACACTCGTCGAGGGGGGCGCGGGCGAGCCACTGCGGCATTTCGGGACGGTCGGCATCCTGGCCGCCGGGATGACGATTGCCAGCCTGTCGCTGGCGGCCCGCATCCGCCCGGTGGCCTGACAGGCGATCGCGCACCGAGGAATGCAGCCGCTTGGTCAAGTGCCGTTGAACGGGCTATCCTCGTCGGCTTCCCGGGGCGGGCCGCCGAAGGGTTGAACCGAAGAGAAACCGAGCCGTTCGCGTGTCCTATCTGCTCGTCTGCATGGCTGCCGCCGCTGCATCGGCACTGACCTTCTTTTCGGGATTCGGACTCGGGACGCTGCTGCTTCCCGTGTTCGCACTGTTCGTGCCCGTCGACCAGGCTGTGGCGTTCACGGCGGTCGTGCATTTCCTCAACAGCATGTTCAAGGTGGTGCTCGTAGGCCGGTATGCCGAACGATCGGTCGTCCTGCGATTCGGCCTGCCCGCCATCGGTGCCGCGATCGTGGGTGCATGGGCGTTGCAAAGCCTCAGCCACGTGCAGCCGTTGATCCGGGGGGAGATGCTCGGTCGGACGGTTGAAGTCACGCCCGTGAAACTGGCTGTGGGCGGCCTGCTGCTCGCGTTCGCAGTCTTGGAAGTCACCCCGTTGGGCAGAGGCATGACGTTCCCAGCCAGATACATGCCGCTCGGCGGGCTGCTGAGTGGTTTTTGTGGCGGCCTTTCCGGCCTGCAGGGGGCGCTCCGCTCGGCGTTCCTGCTCCGCGTCGGGCTTTCGAAGGAAGCCTTCATCGCGACCGGTGTCGTCATCGCATGCCTGGTCGATATTTCGCGGCTGGGGGTGTACGCGTCCTCACTGGCCGGAAGCGTTTCCCCGCAGGAAGGTGGGTTGTTGGGTGCGGCGGTGGCGGCCGCGTTCATGGGGACGGTGCTGGGCAACCGTTTCTTGCGGAAAGCGACCATGGCGACGGTTCAGCGGATTGTCGCCGTCATGCTGGTGGTGGTCGCCATCGGCATGATCACCGGGATCATGTGAGGGCTCTGAGACGCCTCGCCCCTCCTTATCGCCCATACTGCGCTGCCATCGCGCCCATCTTTGGCAGCGTCACAATCCGCGAGCTAGGATTGGGAGTCTCCTTCGCCG
>CAZONY010000373.1:0-2801 GCA_964581215.1 uncultured Chitinophagaceae bacterium
TGGTGACCGACCGCGGTCAGACCGTGGTGCTCGTCACGCACGACGCCGCCACGGCGGCGGCGGCCCTCCGCACCGTGCGGATTCGGGACGGCCGCATCGAGTCGGATTCGCGACGATCCGCGACGGCGGCCGCGCCGCCGGAAGCTGGTGGCCCATGAGGCTGCGGCGGCTGCTGCTGCGCCAGTGGCGAAACCGGCCCGGGCGGGCGCTGGCCACCGTGGCCGGCGTGGCCGTGGCCGTCGGGGCGGTGGTGGCGACGTGGGCCTCGGCCGACGCCTCGCGGGCCGGCTACCGTCGGCTCACCGAAACCCTCGAGGGAATGCCTGCCGTCGATGTCGTCGCCCGCGGCGGCGGTCGGTTCGCCGCAGACGAGATGCCGAGCGTGGCAGGCGTCCCGGGCGTGCGGGCGGCGGTGCCGCTCTTCTATCGGCCGACGCTGCTGCGAACCGGGGAGAAGCGGGTGCGCGAGATCGCGGTCGGCGTGGACGCGGATTCGCTGGTGGCCGCCGGCCTGCTCACGCTCGCGGAAGGACGGGCCTGCGTCGGCCCCGGGGAGCTGGTGCTGGAAACCTCGCTCGCACAGGGGCTCGGCCTGGGCGTCGGCGATGAGGTGCTCTTCTTCGCCCGCCGCGGCATCCGTCGCATGCAGGTGGTCGGCCTGGTCGATCGGAAGTCGTTGCTGTGGTTCGCCGAGGGAGCGAGCGTGATCGCCGATATCGGGCCCCTCTCCGACCTGTCGCTGGCGTTTGGTTTCGTCGATCGGGTGCGGGTCGCGCTCGATTCTCCCACGGCGCGGGCGCGGGCGATGGCCGACCTTGCCCCCCGCCTGCCCCCGTCCCTGATGGCGGAGATTCCGGTCGGCCGGGCGAGCATGGCCGAGGACGTGCTTCATTCGGCCGACCTCGGCCTCGACTTCGTCACCGCCCTCACGGTGGCCATGGCCTGGTTCATCGTCGGCAACGCCATGCTCATGAATGTCACGGAGCGGCGCCGCGGCTTCTCGCTCCTCCGGCTGCTCGGGGCCACGGCTCGGCAGGTGCGGCGGATGGTCATGGTCGAGGCGGCGGTGCTCGGCGGCATCGGGGCGGTGCTGGGAGCGCTCGGGGGCTGGCTCGCCTCCGGGCCGATCGCGACGGGCATCGCGCAGGCCCTGCAGGCCCCGGCGACGTCGCTCGTATTCAATCCCTGGATCGTCCCGCTGGCGGTGCTGATGGGGATCGCGGTCGCCGTGGCCGCGGCCTGGTGGCCTGCCCGCGAGGCGACCGATACGGATCTGCTGGAGGGGCTGTCGGCGGCGCCCGCGCCGCCGCCGCGGGGTGTCTCGTGGCGGTTCGTGGGGATCGTGGCGGTGCTGGCGGCCGCGGCGATGCTCGTGCAGGCGCTGGTGATCGCCGAGATCCTGCCGCCGCGAGCCGCGGTGCCGGGAGGCATCACGCTGCTCCTGGCGTTCGTGGCGCTCACGCCGCTGGTGCTGCCCTGGATCGCGCAGGGGCTGGCTGCGCTCGTGCCGCGTCGCTTTCGCATCGAGACCACGCTCGCGCTCGAGCAGATCCTACGGCAGCCGATCCGCACCGCCCTGACCAGCGGCGTGCTCGTGGTGGCGGTCACCAACGGCGTCGGGCTGGGGCACGCCATCCGCGACAACGTCGACAACATCCTCGGCTGGTACGCCCGGATGATGCAGGCCGACTGGGTGCTCATGCGGGCCGGCGTGATCAGCGCCGCCGGCACCGGCGACGGGGCCGAAACCCGGTCGGCCGAGGCCGACGTGGCCGGCCTGCCGGGCGTGCGATCGGTGGAGGGGATCGCCGTGGCGACGGGGCGGGTGGCCGGCGTGGCCTGCATGGTGGTGGCCCGCGACCTTCCGGCCGATGGCTCGCTGCCGCTGTCGCCGGTGGAGACGACGGAAGCGGATCTCCGGGCGGCTCTGGATCGCGGGGAGGTGGCGGCGGGCACCGTGCTGGCCCGACGCACGGGCATCAAGCCCGGCGACGAGGTGGGCGTGGAGGTGTTCGGCCGCACGACGACCGTGCGCGTCGCGGCGCTCGTGGTTGATTACACCTCGGGCGGCGCCACGATCCACGTCCGGCGCGACGTGGCCCGCCGGCTCTTCGGCATGGAGGCGGCCGACGCGCTGCTGGTGAAGGCCGAGCCGGGGCGGGCAGCAGACCTCGCCGCACCGCTGGCCGGCATCGCCGAGCGTCACACGCTGCTGGTCCGCTCCTTCAGCGACATGCGGGCCTTCATCGACGGGATCGTGAAGGGCGTGGTCGGCTCGCTGTGGGCGATCCTCGGCCTGGGGTTCGTGGTGGGCAGCCTCGGTGTCGCCAACACGGTGACGATGAACGTCCTGGAAAAACGCCGCACGCTCGGCCTGCTCCGGGCCGTCGGCATGACGAGCCGGCAGGTGACGTTCGTGGTCGTGCTGGAGAGCCTGCTGGTGGGGGTCGCCGGCGGGCTGATCGGACTGGTGGGGGGCGTGACGACCGCGCTGTTCATCCAGCTCTCGAGCCAGCCGCTGCTCGGCCATCCGATCGAGCCCCGGTTTCGACCGGGCGTGGTCGCGATCAACCTGGCGGCGGTGGTGGTGGTGGCCGTGGCAGCCGCCTGGCTGCCGGCGCGCCGCGCCGCCCGCCTCGACCTTCTCGAAGCCATCTCGGCCGAGTAGCACTCACACTGGCCCATGCGGCCCAAGCTGTCCCATGTGGCGCAAGCTTCAGCTTGCGACTACGGCCGCCATGGCAAGGTGTCCCCCTTCTCTGCCGGCAAGGAAAGCCCTGCACGCTGGCTTTTCCGCGAAG
>CAZONY010000374.1:0-2791 GCA_964581215.1 uncultured Chitinophagaceae bacterium
GGGGCTGCCCGTGCCCCATCGCCGGACGTTCGCTCCGGTCCTCCGGACCTTCGCTCTCTCCCTGCTGGCTGCGCTTCGCCATCCCTGGCTTCGCTTGCCATCAAGGCCGGCTCTCGGGGCACGGGCAGCCCCTCGCTGCGTTCCGGATGCGTGATGGAGCAGCCGCTCGCGATATGATGCAGGGACGGAGGCTTTTCTATGGCACAGGGTGATCGGCTGCGGGTGAAGCGGCGGCTGGCGGGGCTGCCGGTCTGCTATGGCCACCACGGGATCGACGTGGGGGACGGCACGGTCGTGCACGCCCGGCCCGACGACATGGCCCGGCTCTTCGCGGGAGGGCGGGTCGTGCAGACGTCGCTCGCGGAGTTCGCCGCCGGTGAGGCCGTCGAGATCGTGAGCGATCCGCCCGCCGCCTTCCCGCCCGAGGAGATCGTGGCCCGTGCGGTGCGACACGTCGGTCGCGAGGGCTACTGCCCGGTCATCGACAATTGCGAGCACTTCGCCACCTGGTGCGCGACCGGCGAGCGGCAAAGCCGGCAGGTGGACGCCGTCATCACCGGCATCGGCCGGGTGGCCGCGGCGGTGGCCGCCGTCGTGGTGGCGCGATCGGCCGTGGGCGGGCTCGTGGCCCGCCTCGGCGGCGGTCACCGGGCGTAGTCGGTGAGCGAGCCCGGGTTCCAGGCGACCCGCAGGGCGTTGACGACCGCCACGACGTCGATCACCTCCTGCGCGAGGGCCCCGGCCGCCGGCGGTAGGAGCCCGGCCGCGGCGAAGCCCATGCCGACGAGGCTCGCCGCCATGCCGCCCACGGCGCTTTGCAAGGCGATCGCGCGGAACCGCTTGCCGATGTGAAGCAACTCATCGATCCGTTCGAGCGCCGAATCCATCACCACCGCGCCCGAAGCCTCGCTCGTGACGTCGCTGCCGGCGCCCATCGCGACGCCCACCGTGGCGGCCGCCAGTGCCGGGGCGTCGTTGATGCCGTCGCCGACGAACAGCGTCGGCGCCTCGGCGGTCAACGATTCGACGATCTTCAGCTTGCCTTCGGGCTGGATGCCCGCATGGATTTCGGTGATGCCCACCACGTCGGCCAGCCAGCGGACCTCGCTCTCGCGGTCACCCGAGACGAGCATCACGCGATCCAGCCCGTGCGCCGGGGCGAGATGCTTCACGAAGGGCTTGCCGTCGGGCCGCGGCGAATCCCGAAACCGGATCATCGCCGCCGGAACGGCATCGACGAGGACGACGCACTCGAGCCCGCCCCCGGTCGGCGGCAAGGCCTCGGCCCTTGCCGGATCGGCAGCCACGAGTTTCTGCCGGCTGGTGATCGCGACCTCGTGGGAGGCCGTGCTGCCGTTGAGCCGCTGCACGCGGCCGGTCAGTCCCTGCCCGGGCTTCTCGGCGAGTTCCTCGACCTCGAGCAGTTTCAGGGCGCGATCGGCCGCCGCCTGGATGACGGCGGCTGCCAGCGGATGCTTGGAGTAGGTCTCGAGGCTCGCGGCCAGCGTGAGCACGTCGTCGGCGGAGACGTGGCCGAGCGGCACGACAGCCGTCACCTGGGGCGCGCCGTAGGTGAGCGTGCCGGTCTTGTCGAAGATGGCGGTGCGGCAGGTGTCGAGCCGCTCGAGGATGGCAGGATCGCGGATCACGATGCCCCGCTTCGCGGCCAGCGACACGGCGCCGATGATCGCCACGGGGATCGCGATCAGGAGCGGGCAGGGCGTGGCCACGACCAGCACGGCCAGGAACCGCGTGGGGCTGCCGCTGAGCCACCACGCCGCGGCGGCGATGGCGACGGCCAGCGGCGTGTAGAGCCCGCCGAGCATGTCGGCCAGCCGCCGCAGCCGCGGCCGCCGCTGCTGGCTGGTGGCGAGCACCTCCATGATCTTGGCGTAGCGGCTGTCGCGGCCCACCCGCTCGGTGCGAATCTCCAGCGCCGCCGGGCCGTTGATGGCCCCGGAAAGCACGGACGAACCCGGCGCCTTGGCCATCCGGTAGGGTTCGCCCGTGAGGTAGCTCTCATCCATCGACCCGCGGCCCGAGACGACCGTGCCGTCGACCGGGCAGATCTCGTGCGGGAGGACGACGAGCACGTCGCCGACGGCGACGTCGGCCAGGGCCACGTCGCGGAGCCCTGCGGCCGACTTCGTGTGGGCCAGAGTGGGCATCCGGCGGGCGAGGGCATGGAGCACGTCGCCGGCCCGGCTTACGGCCCGCGACTCCAGGGCTTCTCCGCCGGAGAGCATGAGCACGACGAGCACGCCGGCGAGATACTCGCCGAGGATCACGCTCGTGACGATCGAGATTCCGGCCAGGAGGTCGGAGCCAAATTCGCCACGGGCCACGTTCCGCAGGAGGCCGGCCACGAGCGGCACGCCTCCCGCGAGCAGCATCGCCACCAACGGCAGGTCGGCAAGCGTGAGCGGCCGGCCGGGGAACCAGCGGCCGAGATCGAGCGGGGAGCCGCCCCGGCCGGAGAGCACGAGCATTCCCCAGGCCGCGAGCGCTGCGAGGGCCGCGACGGCGATCGTCTCGTTGAGGGGAAACCCGCGGCCGTGGGCTGATGCCGGGGTTGATGGGGCTTTCATGCCTTCATGCTATCGCCGGCGGAAACAGCGGGCCAACGACCGCGTGGGCAAAGGCCAGGAGGGCTTTGCCCACGGAAAGCTCGCAGACGGCGGAGCCCGTCTGCCCGAGCAGGATGCGAGGGAGGTCGCCCCAGGAAACCCTTGGCGTTTCCTGCGGTCGACCGCGTGGGCAAAGGCCAGGAGGGCTTTGCCCACGGAAAGCT
>CAZONY010000375.1:0-2788 GCA_964581215.1 uncultured Chitinophagaceae bacterium
GACGCGCAGCGCTTTCTCGAGTCTTCCCGCCAGCGGGACAAGGTCACGTCGGCCACGGCCGAGGCCCGCATGCTCGCCGGCCTCTGCCTGATCGGCGTGCAGCGGCATGCCGATGCCGTGAAGGCGTTTCGCCGCCTGCTCGACGAGCAGCCCGACGCGCCGACCGCAGATCGCGCGGCATTCGAGATGGGCGTGGCGCAGTCGCTCGGCGGGCAGCGGGACGAGGCCGAGAAGACGTTTCGGATGGTCGTGTCGCGGTATCCCAAGAGCGGCCGCGTCGCCGAGGCGTGGTTCGAAATCGGCGAGGCCCGCTTCGCCGCCGAGGCCTGGGACGCCGCCGCCGCGGCCTATGCCGACGCGATCAAGGCGGCCGGCGACTCGAAGGACGCGGCCACGCTGCTCGAGCAGGCCCGTCACAAGCGGGGCTGGGCCTTCGCCATGAAGAAGGATCATGCCGCCGCGGCGCGGGCCTTCGGCGAGCAGGTGAAGCTCCATCCTAAGGGATCCCTGGCGGCCGACGGGCAGGCGATGCTCGGCGAATCGCTCGTCCAGTCGGGCGACCACACCGCGGCCGCCCAGCCGCTGGCCGCCGCGGTCGCCGACCAGGGCAAACTTTCCTCCGACGACCTGCGCGGCTTAGCACTGATCCGGGCCGGCGAATGCGCCGCCCTCCGCCGCGACTGGCCGCAGAGCCTCGACCTGGCCGAGCAGTTGATCCGCACCCAGCCGCAATCCCCTTCCGTGCCGCAGGCCCGCTACGCCGCCGCGTGGGCGCGGCAAAACATGGGGAAGCTCGACGGGGCGCTCGCCGCCTACCGCGATCTCGCCGACGGCGGCCGGACGGAGATCGCCGCCCGCGCGCGGCTCATGGAAGGGGAGGTGCTCTTCGAGCAGGGGCGGCACAAGGACGCCATCAAGGCCTTCTTCAAGGTGGCCTACGGGTTTGGCGATCGGGAGGCGCCCCCCGCCTTCCATCCCTGGCAGGCCCAGGCCACCTTCGAGGCCGCCCGCTGCTTCGAGGCACTCGGCGAGCGGGAGCAGGCGGCGAAGCTCTATGCCGAACTCATCGACCGCCATCCCGACTCCGCGCAGACGCCCGCCGCCCGCCAACGGCTCGACGCCCTCACTCCCGCAGCCACGCCCGCAGGAAAACGACCTTCATGAAGACCGCGCAGACCCTCTGGGAACTGTTCCTGGCCGGCGGCATCCTGATGTGGCCGATCGCGGCGATGTCGGTGATCGTCGTCGCCTTCGGCATCGAGCGGGCCTGGGCCCTGCGTCGCAGCCGCTTCGTGCCGCGGCCGCTCATGACCTCGCTGACGGCCCTCGCCGGCGACGGCCCGTTCGATCCCCGCCGCGTCTACCGCGCCTGCGCGGCGCATCCATCCGTGCTCGCCGACGTCGTCAGGGCGATGCTCGAGAAGATCGGCCGGCCGCTGCCGGAGATCGAGCACGCGGTGGAGGCCACGAAGGAACGCGAGGCGTCGCGGCTCTACGCCAACGTGAGGCCGATCAGCCTCGCGGTGTCGGTCACCCCGCTGCTCGGCCTGCTCGGCACCGTGCAGGGCATGATCCTCGCGTTCTACACCACGGCCAACCTGCAGCCGGGCACCGACCGGGCCGCCGAACTCGCGCAGGGCATCTACGTGGCGCTGATCACCACCTTCGCGGGCCTCTGCGTGGCGATCCCGGCGTCGGTCATCGCCCACTTCCTGGAGGGACGGATCCTGGCCGGGTTCCGTCGCGTGGATCAGATCGTGGCCGGCATCCTGCCGCAGCTCGAGCGGTATGAAAACAAGGGGCGGGTCACGCCGTCTCAGCTCGCCGCCGAGCCGTCGGCCACGGCCCCGAAGCCGGCGAAGGAGAGGGCCTCATGAGCGTGCGGATCGACAAGGGCCGCCTGGCGACCGGCCTGGAACTGACCCCGATGATCGACGTGGTCTTTCTGCTCATGATCTTCTTCCTCGTGGCCAGCAAGCTCGAGGAGGCCGACCGCATCATCGACGTCGTGCTGCCGAAGGCGAGCGCGGCCAAGCCGCTCACGAGCCAGCCCGCGGAATTCATCATCAACATCGACCGCGACGGGGAATACTACGCCGGCGCCAAGCCGGTCACGTTCCAGGAACTCGCCGCCCTGCTCGTGCAGGCGGCCGCCGACAATCCCGGCAGGCAGCAGGTGATCGTCCGTGCCGACGAGAACACGCTCCACAAGTTCGTCGTCGGCGCGATGAATGCGTGCGTGCAGGCCGGCATCGAGGATTACCAGGTGCAGTCGGCCCGCGATGAGTGAACGGCCGCCCCCGAGCCCTGATAGATGCCCCATGACGCAGCAGGCGGTTCCCGACAGGCCGATCCGAGCCCCACGACGGGAGTGGGTCGGGCTGCCGACCGCCTCGCTTCTGAGTCTGTTGCTCCACGTGTTCCTTGCCGCCGGCCTGACCAAGACCGGCCTGGGGATCCTGTCGCTGCCGACGCCCGACGCTCCTGTCGAAACCCGCAACATCTTTCGCCCGAAGCCCGCGCGGGACTTTCCGCTCGAGGTATCCCGCTCGGCATCCGCGACCGCGGCCCACGAGCGGCCGCTCGACCTGCCGATCGCAACGGGGCAGGATCGTCGCCGGGGCCCGACCGACCGATCGCGCACCGTGTCGCGGGACCGCCCTGCCGAGCAGGGAGACGACGCGGCCCCTCAGGCGCAGGTTCCGGAGCGTTCCCGGCGTGCTGCCGACGACGAGCCGGAATCATCGCCCCGGATCGACCGGGCGAAGGCCACCGCGGCGAACCGGGC
>CAZONY010000376.1:0-1193 GCA_964581215.1 uncultured Chitinophagaceae bacterium
TGTTGTGCCACCCCTCACCGAAGGCCAGCAGCCCGACCCACCAGAGATTGGTGGAGTCGTCGTCGGTCTCGTAATTGCGGTAGCCCCAGATGTGGGTGGCCGAGTTCACGAACCACGTCACATGGAAGACGATCACCATCCGCACCGCCAGCCCCCACAGGAGCCACGAAATGCCGATGTCGCGGCCATAGAGCGCCCATCCCGTGGCGAGCAGGATGCCGCCGACCACCACGTGCCACAGCAGAAACGTGCGATGCAGGAACCGCAGCCCGCCATCCTTCTCCAGGTCGGGAGCCCAGCGTTTCACGTGAGCCGAGACCTCCGCCGCCGTGTGATTCGGAAAGAGCCACAGCATGTGGGCCCACAGGCCGCCGTCGCGCGGTGTGTGCGGATCCCCCTCCTTGTCGCTGAAAACGTGATGCTTGCGATGATTGGCCACCCACACGAGCGACGATCCCTCACCGGAAATCCCGCCCAGCAAGGCGAAGAACCACCGGACCGGCCGGTAGGTCGTGAAGCTGCCGTGCGTCAGCAGGCGGTGGTAGCCGAGGCATACACCGAGGCCCCCGGTCACCCAATACAGGGCCATGCAGATCCAAAAACCGGACCAGCTGAAATACAGGGGGGCCGCCAGCGCGGCGAGATGGATGCCGCCGATCCAGATCACCGTCGGCCAATCCAGATCGGTCCATGTGCGGGAAGCTACGTCGCGGCGTGGTTCGACCGCCGCCTGGTGCTCGTCGGCCTGATCCGGCACGACGAGCGAACTGCGACCGAAGGAGCAGGACTGGTCGTTGAGCGAGATGTCCGCGACCTGCGAATCGGACGTGTCATGCGGGGCATCGTCGCCATGAAGGCCACCGCGCGACGAACCCGGTGACGATTTTTGGGGGGCAGCAACGGGTGTCATGGAACGTCCTTCTCCTTGGATCCCCACGGCGAATCGGCCGCGGGTTGCACCACTGTGACGGTTTTCGACATTTCTGCCAGCGCACGCGGCCGGGAGGCCGTCCAACAGATGTCAAAACCGTGTCAAAATTCCGCCTTCCTCCCCCCCGATCATTGGGACGACCCGTTCGAGGGGGATGGGGGCCGCTGGCTCGTCGATGAGCGAAAGCCTTTGCCGGCGGGCGAGCGCACCGCCGCGATTCGGTCCGGCCAAGATGGCCAGCCTGTCGGCCTCCAGGGCCATG
>CAZONY010000376.1:1203-2786 GCA_964581215.1 uncultured Chitinophagaceae bacterium
TGCCAGATCGTCAAAAGGCCGCATGGCCTCCCCCGCCAGCGAGTAAAACGCGGGCCCCGGCCGGCAGCCACAGCCGCTCACCATGGCCCCGAGCAATGACTGGGCGATCCGCCCTCGGCCGGCCGAGCCCGTCAGTTCCAAGGCTTCGAGCCGCCCATCGTTCCACTGCAGTCGATTGACGGCCGCGGTAAGGACGCCCTGGAGGCGATACGGCCTGCCAGCGGACAGTTCCTCCAGATCGATGCCCTCCACCAAACCGTCGGCACTTCCCGACCAGCGGTCGTCACTGGACGCGGCGTCGAGACGTCCTGTCACAGTGGCGGCCGGCCCGAGCGGCAGGCCAACGGCCAGAGCCGGTGGCAGGATGGCGCGGATGACGGCCCACGGCACGGGCTCCCGCAGCGTCGCCCGCACCTCGTATCGGCAGGGCACCCCTGCCGTGGCAATCACCCGGATTTCATCCCCCGTGCCATCCCCCGTACCGCGAACGACGCGCACCGCCCTGGCATCGCCCGCCGCCACGCACTCGATCCGCAGAGGAAATCGACGGCTGCCCGGTGCTCCCATCGATGCCTCGTCGGCCTGCCAGCCGTCTCCCCCCACGTCCCATTGCCAGGCATCCACCTCGACGATCCACGCCCGCGGAAACCGCACCGGCTCGCCGAGCCATGCCCGGCCGATCCGGGCCAGCGCCACGAGGGCATCCGGGCTGCACCGGGCCGCCGGCGCCCGGAGCCGAACCTCGTCCGCCGTGGCCTCCACTTCCAGTTCTGAAAGGACGAGCAGGCTCGTGCCGGCGGGCCCGACCAACGCGCAATCCCGCAGCCGCATCGCCCCGGGCCTCACGTGGTCGACCGAGCCGATCACGACCGGCATCCCGAGCGCGCGCTCGGCTTCGCGACGCATGGCATCGCGGTGTGCCGCGGAGTGCCGCACCGTCGCCCAGCCGACGAGCGCCGCGCAGGGCAGGAAACCGACAAGCACGAAAAGCATGCGGACCCGACGGATCTTCGCCGCTGAACGCTCGATGAACATCCCTGTTCCCCGGGTTGCGTCGCTGCTATCGCCGCCTTGCCAAATCGTGATACAGCCGCCAGCGGGCCTGCATCTCCTCCACGCTGTCACCGCCGAACTTGTCTACCAACGCCACGGCCACCTCGAAGGCGACGACGTTTTCGATGATCACGCTGCAGGCACTGACCGCGCAGACGTCGCTTCGTTCGTAGGCCGCCTCCTCGGGCTCCTTCGTCCGGAGGTTGACCGAACCGAGCGGCTTGCGCAGCGTGCTGATCGGCTTCATGGCAGCCTTCACGACGAGCGGCTGGCCGTTGGTCATGCCGGCCTCCAAACCACCGGCATTGTTGGTGGGCCGCGTAAAGCCGAGCGTCGGGGTGTCGCGCTCGCTCTCCTCGTAGCGGATCGCGTCGTGCACCTCCGAGCCGCGGCGCCGGGCGGTCTCGAAGCCCATGCCGATCTCGACGCCCTTGATCGCCTGCACCGCCATCACCACCTGAGCGATCCGCCCGTCGAGTTTGCGATCCCACTGGGCGTGGGTGCCGAGGCCGATGGGCAAGCCGAAGATC
>CAZONY010000377.1:0-2783 GCA_964581215.1 uncultured Chitinophagaceae bacterium
CGACACCATCGTGATCGCCCTGCTGCCGGACGACGGCTCGCAGATCACGGTCGATCGGGCCCACGTCAACGAGGTCTTCAAGAAGCCCTTCGACGCGGCCCTGCTCGCCGAGCGGCTGCGGACGCTCATCGGGGCCCGCAAGGAGCTGGTGTAGCCAGCCGGCCCCTTCGGAACATCCGACTCCATTCGGCCGCGGGTCGATGTGCGCAACAGACACATCGGCCCGCGGCTCCTTTGTAGGAAGCCAGCAGCATGCACGACGCTCCCCACGGCATCCGGATGATCGACGTCGGCGCGAAGCCGGTCACGGCCCGCATGGCGCGGGCCACGGCCGCGCTGCGGGCCCGGCCCGCCACGATCCAGCGGATCCGCGACGGGAGCCTGGAAAAAGGCGACGCGGTCGCGACCGCCCGACTCGCCGGCATCATGGCCGCCAAGCAGACCGGCGGCATCGTGCCGCTGTGCCATCCGTTGCCGCTCGACGCCGTCACGGTGACGATCGGGCTCGACGAGCCGGCAGCCGTGTCGATCGAGGCCGTCGTCCGGGCGACGGCCCGCACGGGTGTGGAGATGGAGGCGCTGGTAGCCGTCTCGGCCGCCGCCCTGGCGATCTATGACATGTGCAAGTCGATCGATCCCGGCATGTCGATCGAGGCCATCCGCCTGGAGGAGAAAACCGGCGGCGTGCGCGGCGATTACCGCCGGGCCGGCGGGGGCGAATAGGCAGGCTGAAGCCTTCCCTACTCTCCGCGGATCGCTTCCGCGAGGATCGGCTCGAGTTCCTCGACGAAGTCGCGGACGTCCTTGAACTCCCGATACACGCTCGCAAACCGCACGAAGGCCACCTGGTCGAGCGCCCGCAGCAATTCCATGAGCCGCTCTCCGATCACGCGACTCGGCACGTCCGTCTCATAGGCTCCGTAGAGCTCTCCCTCCAAGGCCGACACCACCGTCTCGATCTGCTCCTCCGAGACGGGCCGCTTCCAGCATGCCTTGGCGAGCCCGCGACGAATCTTGTCACGGTCGAACGGCTCGCGATCGCCCCCTTTCTTCACGACGGAAAGCATGTGCCGCTCCACCCGTTCGTAGGTGGTGAATCGCTTCTGGCATTCGAGGCACTGGCGGCGCCGGCGGATCGAGGCGCCATCATCGCCGGCCCGCGAATCGATCACGCGGTCATTGTCGGCGCGGCAGAAGGGACAACGCATGGTGTGGCCTCTTGAAACGCCCGCATCGTACGACCACCCAGAGAAAACCGACAAGTCGGCTCAGCTGGCCGCATGGGCACGGCCGTCGGCTTCGGGCCGCACCGTCCGGGCGAGCTTCCAGTCCCGTCGCTGCCGCGAACTGGGAATGTTCATCGCCTTGCGGTACTTCGTCACGGTCCTTCGGGCGACGGTGATGCCGCGCTTGCCCAGTTCGGCCACGAGGGCGTCGTCGCAATAGGGATCGTCCTTCGGCTCCGCATCGACGATCTCCTGCAGCTTGATCCGCACCGCGTCCCAGGCCACCTCGTCGCCGTCGGCACTCACCGTGCCCCCCACGAAGAAGCGCCGCAGCGGGTAGAGCCCGCGGGGCGTCTGCAGCCACTTGTCGTCCACGGCCCGGCTCACCGTCGTGACGTGCATCCCGATGCGGTCGGCGATCTGCTGCATCTTCAACGGCTCGATCGCCTCGGCCCCCTCGGTGAGAAAACGCGTCTGGTGATCGACGATCGCCTGGGCTGTCTTGAGGAGCGTGCTGCGCCGCTGCTCGATGGCGTCGATCAGCCACTGGGCCGCGTTGATCTTCCGCTTGATGTAGTCGCGGGTGGCCGGATCGGTTTCCGGGCTGGAGAGCATGTCGCGGTACAGCGGGCTGATCCGCAGGCTGGGGAGGTCGATCTCCTCGAGCCGCACCTTCCAGCTGCCGTCCGCCTGCTGATCGACGTAAACGTCCGGCTTCACCGTCGGCACGAACGGTGCTTGAAAGATGGCCCCGGGCTTGGGCTGCAGGCCGTGGAGTTCGTCCCGCAGCCGCTCGATCTCCTCGATCGAATAGCCGGTCCTCTTCTCGATCAGCGGGAGCCGGTTGGCGGCGAGATCCTCGAGGTGGTCTGCGATGATCCGCCGCAGTTGGTGCGCGTGCGGCACGTCGGGCGTGACCTGGAGCAGCAGGCACTCCTTCAAGTCCCGGCCGCCGACGCCCGGCGGATCCATGCTCTGCACCACGGCGAGCGCCTTCTGGAGATGCGCCAACTGTCCGGCGGGCCCGTCGGGATCGACCAGCTCTTCCAGCGGCGTGGAGAGGTAGCCGTTGGCGTCGAGGGTGTAGATCACCTTGTCGGCCGCCAGCCGTTCCGCCTCGGTCAGCTCGTAGTTGGGCAGTTGCTCGTGGAGATGGTTGGCGAGCGTCTCCGGTCGCTCCTCCATGTTGGCCATCGCGTCGAGGTAGCGATCGGCCGATTCCTCGATCCGCGAGGCCGAGGGGCGGCTGCGGTCGTCATCCGAATCGGGATACTCGGAATCCCAGTCGTAGGTCCGCTCGAAGTCGGCCTGGTTGGCATGCTCCTGATCGACGATCAGCGGCTTTTCCTCGACCGTCTGCACGGGTCCGGCGGGCTCGGAGGCCGGCGGCCCCCCGGATTCGGTGGCCGCTTCCGCATCGGGCTCGACCACCTCGAGCGTCTCGTTGTTCTGGATCTCCTGCTCGATCCGCTCCTCGAGGGCCATCATCGGGAGCTGGAGGATTTCCATCGACTGGATCATGCGCGGCGCGAGCCCCTGCTTCTGCGCCATCCGCAT
>CAZONY010000378.1:0-2769 GCA_964581215.1 uncultured Chitinophagaceae bacterium
TGCTGACGAAGTCTGTCGTCGCCCGCATCGCCGACTGGCAGAAGAAGGGCGGTAAGATCGTGGCGGATGAGTTTCTTTGTCCCGGCTTGAAGGCGGATTTCACGATCCAGAGCTTCAAACGCGAGAAGAAGGCCGCGGAGGAGAAGGCGAAGGTGCTGGAGCTGGCGAAATCATTCAGCGCTCTGCCGCAGAAGGTTTCTTGTGACAATCCGGAGATCATCACGCGGATGCGGCGGATGGCGTCGAGATCGCCCACCAGCCCCGGCTGGTCCGCGAACAGATCCACCAGCGCCTGGAGCGCGCCGGCCGACTGGTGCTCGTAGAGCCCGAGCTTGAAGTGCATCGCGTTGATGGCGAAGGCGTCGGCCTCGACGCCCAATTCGAGGTCGAACGGGCTCTCACCATCCGGGCAGCGCTCGTTGAGCCGGTAGATGGCGAGCGGATTGCGAAAGACATCCTGCGGGCCGACGAACCCCGCCAGCGCCCGGCGGGCGCACATCACGGCGGCTTCCGCCGCCAGGGCCGCCGAGGCCCCCTTGGAATCGGAGAGCTGATGGCCGGCCCGAATGGCCCGGAAGGGCACGTAGTGGGCCACGGCCATGCCGATCGCCGACTCGATCTGGGCCTCGCTCCCGCCGAGCGCCGCGGCATAAGCCGCCGCGCAGGCCACGGTACCGTGGTGGACGTGGTCGATCGCGTACTTCCGCAGCGCGAAGACCTCCGCCAGCCGGCCGCGGATTTCGTCGATGAGCAGCATCAGCCGCAGGGTGGCGTCGCCGTCAAGCCCCGCCTCACGAGCGGCGGCGACCGCGACGGGATAGTAGTCGTTGTGGCCGAACTCGCCGGCGATCCGCCCCTTGGCGGCGTCGTAGCCGAAGTTCGTGCCGTTCGAATCCCATTCCCGGACGGCGGAGGCGTTGGCGGCGACCGCCTTTTCGACGGCGCAGAGCCGCCCCGAGCCGAAGCAGAGGCCACCGCGCGAGCCGCCGGCTGGTCCGGTGGCCAACGCCTCGCGACGCAGCACCGCCGGGGCGTTGGCTCCCGCCGCGATCGCCGACACGCCGCAGCCCACGCTGTCGAGGTGGAAGGCCTCGAGTCGCGTCAACGTGGCTGCTCCGATCGGCCGCGGAGCGTGGAGAAAGTCGCGGCAGTAGCGGGCCAGCCCGCGGGCCTGATTCGTGGTTCGCGGGAGCAGGATGGTGTGCTGGGGCGGTGGCATCCCGGCAGGATACACTGCAAGCATGCAACCGCAGCAGGTCGGTCCATATCAGATTGTGTCCCGGCTCGGCCACGGCGGCATGGGTGCCGTCTACGAGGCGGTGGAGCAGGGGAGCGGCACCCCGGTGGCGGTGAAGATCCTGGCCGCGCATCTCGCCGACGACGCCGGGGTGCGCAGCCGGTTCGAAACCGAGATCGCCACGCTCAAGAGCCTGAAGCACCCCGGGATCGTGCAGCTGCTGGCCTATGGCGAAGACGAAGGCCAGCCCTATTTCGCGATGGAGCTCGTGCGGGGCCAGGCGCTCGACAAGCTCCTGCGGAGTGGCCGCCGGTTCACCTGGCAGGAGACGCTGGCCGTGGCGACCGCGGTCACCCGGGCATTGAAGGTCGCTCACGACAGCGGCGCGATCCACCGCGATCTGAAGCCGGCCAACCTGCTCGTGCCCGATCACGGCACGCTCGCCGACGTGAAGCTGGCTGACTTCGGCATCGCGAAGTTCTTCGGAGCTTCGGGCCACACCGCCGCCGGCAATGTCGTGGGCACGGCGGAATACATGGCTCCCGAGCAGGCGGCCGGCAAGCCGGTCGATGCCCGCGCCGACATCTACTCCCTCGGGCTCGTGATGTTCGCCATGCTGACGGGCACGCCACCCTTCCGCGCCTCCCACTTCACCGAGGTGATGCGGATGCAGCAGGTCGCCCCACCGCCGCGGCTGACGACGCTCCTGCCCGATCTGCCGGAGCCGGTGGACGGGCTGATCCAGAGGATGCTGGCGAAGACGGCCGCCGAGCGGCCGGCCAGCGCCCTGGCGCTCGGGAGGCTCCTCGAGGCAGTGGACCGTGAGGTCGCGGCCGCCCGGGATGCGGCGCGGCCCGTGGTGATCGATGCCGCGACGGATCCGAACCTGACGGCCCGGGGCATCGCTCCCGACGGCGCCACGCTCGAGGTGACGACCGACCAGTCGGCCGTTCCCGCCGACGCCCACCTGCTCGTCCCCACGCGCGGCTCGACCGCGCCGCCCCCTGCCGCCGACCCGACGAAGCGCGCCGATCCGACCAAACGCAGCGGGCCCACGAAGCAGCCGACGGAGCCCGATTCCAGCCGACCCCCGCTCGCCCCGGTCCGCCGCAGCCGCCACGTCACCGTCGAACGCGAGCAGGTGATCGCCGAGGCCCGCCAAAAGCGGGCGCGCCGTCGCGAGCGCTGGCTGCAGGCCGCGTCGGCGGTCGGGCTTTTTGTGGCCCTCCTCGGCGGCGGCTACCTGCTGCTGCGGCCGCTGTCGGCCGGCGCGCTGTACGCCCGGATCGAGGCGACCGTCGCGGCTGCCGGCGACCGGCTCGACGGCGCAAAGGATGCCGAGCGTCTGATCGACGAATTCCTGCGCCGGTTTGCCGCCGACCCGCGGGCCGCCGAGGTCGGGTTCATGAAGCGGCGCATTCTCGTGGACCGCCTCGAAAAGCGGACCAGCCTGCGACAGCGCCGCGACAAGCCCCCGTACCTGAAGATCGAACGCGACTACCGTGAGGCTGTGGAGCACGACGCGCCGGCGG
>CAZONY010000379.1:0-2761 GCA_964581215.1 uncultured Chitinophagaceae bacterium
GAGGAACTCGGTCTCGAGGTAGCGGGTCGCCTCCTCCTCGGCGGCCGCCTGCTCGGGAGCTGCGGCCCGGTACTGGTAGACGTCCTCCATCGGCACGCCCGGCCGGGGCATCTCCGGCACCGGTGCGGCGCCGCCTTCGGCCTGGGCGAACGAATCGTAGAGGCTGGGGTCGATGCGCGACGGAACCTGCGGCTCCGTCGCCAACGCGGCGGTGGTCAAAAGACCTGCCGCCAGGGAGAGCGGTAGTTTGAACTTGGTGAATCGCATGGTCTGAAAAACTCCCAAACAGAGGGTCGGTGCCCGGGCCGCGACCGTCGTGACCCTGAGGCGTTTGCACCATGGGATGGCCCATGCGCACGGTCCGCCGATCCGTGGCGCACTTTTCACCCCCCGCCCGAGAGCACGTATCGACGGAGAACGCCCGGGAAAACCGGGACGTTGCGAGAAGCCGCAAAGTTTCCACAACCGCGACCATGTCCTGGCAAGATCTGCCGGCTGGCGCGATCGTCAGGCCGCAGCCTCGGCCCCGAACAGGCCCGCAAGGAGGGCGTCCACGAACTGCCGCGGATCGAAGGGCTGCATGTCCTCGGCCCCTTCGCCCAGGCCGACGAATTTCACCGGCAGGCCGAACTGCTCGGTGACGGGCACGATCACGCCCCCCCGGGCCGAGCCATCGAGCTTGGCCAGCACGATGCCGGTGCAGCCGGCGGCCTCCTTGAACCCCTTCGCCTGCGAGAGCGCGTTCTGGCCGGCGGTCGCGTCGATCACCAGCAGCGTCTCGTGCGGCGCGTCGGGGACCTGCTTGGCGATCACGCGGCGGATCTTGCCGAGTTCCTGCATCAGGTTCGATTGGGTGTGCAGCCGGCCGGCCGTGTCGACGATGCACACGTCGAAGCCCCCCTCCACCGCCCGGGCCACCGCCCGCTGGGCGACGCTGGCCGGGTCGCTGCCGGCCTCACCGCGGATGATCTCGGCGCCGATGCGGCCCGCCCACAACGCGAGCTGCTCCACGGCCGCGGCCCGAAATGTGTCGCCGGCCCCCAGGACCACCTTCCGCCCCTCCTGCGCGAAGCGGCTGGCGAGCTTGGCGATCGATGTCGTCTTGCCCGAGCCGTTCACGCCGGTGACGAGGATCACCGTCGGCCCCGCCGCTGCTCGGGCGAGGTCGGCCGAGGTCGCCTCCAGCCGACCGAGCAGCTCGCGACGGATCGAGTCAACCACCACCTCCGGATCAACGACGCGGGCGCGGAGCCGCTCGCGTACGTCGATCACGATCGCCTCGGCGGCCGCCGGGCCCATGTCGGTGCGCACGAGCGCGCCGCGGAGTTCTTCGAGGAACGCGTCGTCGACCAGCCGTCCTTCCCGCTTGAAGAGGTCGCGGACGTCGGTCTGGAGCACCTGCGCCGTCTTCGCGAGCCCGGCCTTCAGTCGTTCGAAAAACGTCGCCATCGTCACTCACTCCGCCCCGGTGGCCTGGCCGTCGGCGACGAGACGGCCGACGATGCCGGCCACGAATCTCCCCGACGACGCGGCGCCATACCGTTTGGCCAACTCGATCGCCTCGTCGGCCACGACGGCCGACGGCGTGTCGGTATGCCGCATCTCGAACAGGGCGATTCGCAGGATCGTGCGGTCGATGGCGGCCATCCGTGCCACCCGCCAGTTGTCGGCCCGGGCATCGAGGGCCGAGTCGAGTTCGCGCACCTTGCCCCGCACGCCATCGACGAGTTCCTTGGCGAAGCGAACCAGCCCGGGCTGCCGCAGCCGCCCCACGAGAAACCGTTCGATCCCCGCCGGGTCGGCCCCGGGGTGCATCTCGATCTGGTAGAGCGCCTGCATGGCGATCTCTCGGGCCCGGGAACGAAGGCTCATGGCGACGGGGCTGCCGGTGGCAGCACGGAGAGCAGGCGAATCATCTCGACGGCGGCGACGGCGCACTCCGCGCCCTTGTTCCCCGCGAACCCGTCGGCCACCGAGCCGCCCGCGCGGGCCAGCGCCTGGGCGAGCGTGTCGCAGGTGAGCACGCCGAAGAGCACCGGCAGGCGACGCGCCCGGCCGATCTGCTCGATCCCGGCGGCCACGGCCGTGGCGATGTGATGGTCGTGCGAGGTCTCGCCCTTGATGATGGCCCCCAGGCAGAGCACCGCCGCATAGCGTCCGCTCGCCGCCAGCCGATCGGCGGCGAGGGTGAGCTCGAACGAGCCCGGCACCCAGGCCACGTCGATCGCTTCGGCCGCCAGCCCCGCGGCGACGAGGGCATGCTCGGCACCGTCACGGAGGCGGCGCGTGATCGAATCATTGTAGCGGGAGACGACGAGGGCCACGCGGATCCCGACGGGAAGACCGCCGCCGGTAAACTCGCGTGCCGCCGCGGAGTGTGGGGAAGGGGCTGCCGTCATGTCGCCTTCAGGCTCATGAGGAATTCGCTGTTGGACGCCGTCTTCGCCAGCCGGTTGATCAAGAGTTCCATGGCATCCACGGGATTCTTGTCACTGAGAGCCCGCCGCAACACGGTCACCCGCTTGTACTCATCCGGCTCCAGCAGCATCTCCTCACGGCGCGTGCCGGAACGGTTGATGTCGATGGCGGGATAGACGCGTTTGTCCACGAGCCGGCGGTCGAGCACGATCTCGTTGTTGCCGGTGCCCTTGAACTCCTCGAAGATGACGTCGTCCATCTTGCTGCCGGTGTCGATCAGGGCGGTGGCGATGATCGTGAGCGAGCCCCCCTCCTCCACCTTGCGAGCACTGCCGAAGAACCG
>CAZONY010000380.1:0-1460 GCA_964581215.1 uncultured Chitinophagaceae bacterium
GATGGGCCCGGGGGCGTACGATCGATGTCATGACGAGCCGCACGCCTGCCCAGCCCCGGACCTTCGCCCAGGTGCGCTGGGACGGTCTTCTTGCCGACCACGTGGCGGCCGCGGCCGCCGGCTGGTTCGCGGAGGACCTGGGGCACGAATGCGATTGGACGAGCGTCGGCCTGATCCCGGCGGATGATCACAGCCGTCTCGACGTGGTCGTGCGTGCGGGGGGCGTGATCGCCGGCATCGAAGCCGCGGCGGTCGTCGTGGGTGTCGCCGACTCCGGCCTCGGCTGGCAGCCCGTCGTGGCCGATGGCGGACGGGTGACCGCCGGGATGGTGGTGGCCCGGCTGGATGGCCCGACGCGGAGCGTGCTGGCCGCGGAGCGGGTGATTCTCAACCTGCTCGGGCGGATGTCCGGGGTCGCGACGGCCACCCGCCAACTCGTGGATGCGGTCGCGGGCACGGCGTGCCAGGTCTACGACACCCGCAAGACGGTGCCCGGCTGGCGGCTGCTGGATAAGCACGCCGTGCATCTGGGAGGAGGCTGCAATCACCGCCTCGGCCTCTACGATGCCATGCTCATCAAGGACAATCACCTCGCCGCACTGGCCGCAGCGGGCGCGGGCCCGGCCGAGGCGGTCCGCCGGGCCCGGGCCTTCGTGAAGGCGACGTTTTCGCCGGCCCGTGGCGAGCGGATGGTGGTGGAAGTGGAACTCGACACCCTCGACCATTTCGAGGAGGTGCTGGCCGCCGATCCTGACGTGATCCTGCTCGACAACATGCAGCCCGAACAGGTCGCCGAGGCCGTCGCCATTCGCAGCCGGACCGGATCGGCGGTCGTGCTGGAGGCCTCGGGAGGCATCAGGCCCGAGACGGCCATGGCGATCGCCCGAACGGGAGTCGATCGCATCAGCACCGGATGGGCCACGCACCATGCGCCGTGGCTCGACGTGGCGCTGGATTGGTGAGACTACACGCCCAGAAGGCGGTTTCTCTTGGTGCGACGCTCGGCTCGGAGGCGGGCGCGCCGCTTGGTCTCGCTCGGCTTCTCGAAGAACTCGCGCTTCCGCATCTCCTTCTTGATGCCGCTGCGCTCGACCAACTTGCGGAAGCGACGCACCGCTTCCTGAATGCTTTCACGTTCGCGAACAGTGAGCTTGACCATGCGTCTCCAATGAAAACCGAACCAGACGGTCACTCGCCAAGAAGGGCCGCCACGGTGGGGCACCAACCCGGAAGCCCCGGAGTATAGGGTGTCGGCCGCGGGCCGTCCATTCCTGCAATCAGGCCTCTTTTTGCCGGCTCTGCCGCTTCCGGTCGTGCTCCGAGAGGAGAATCTTGCGAAGGCGGACCACGGCGGGCGTGACCTCGACCAGCTCATCCTCCTCGATGTATTCGAGAGCCTCCTCCAGCGACATCCGTCGGGGTGGCTTGAGGAGGATGTTGCGATCGCTTCCCGAAGCCCG
>CAZONY010000380.1:1470-2760 GCA_964581215.1 uncultured Chitinophagaceae bacterium
GGGTTGACGATCATGTCCTCGCTGCGGGCGTTCTCGCCCACGACCATTCCCTCGTAGACCTCGTCGCCCGGGCCGATGAACAGGTCGGCCCGTTCCTGGAGGCCGTCGAGGCCGAAGGCGACCGCCTTCCCGGGCACCATCGACACAAGCACGCCATTGGCCCTGCCGCTCATCTCCCCCTCCATCTCCCGCCACGCCTCGAAGCGGTGGTGCATGATGGCCGTGCCCTGCGTGGCGTTGAGCACGCGGGTGCGCAGGCCGATGAGGCCCCGGGCGGGAATGGAGAACGCCGCATGGGCGAAATCGCCGCGGTTGCCCATGTGCACCAGCTGCCCGCGGCGCGCTCCGGTGAGCTCCATCACGGGGCCGAGCTTGTCGTGCGGCACCTCGACGACCAGCGTCTCGAACGGCTCGAGTGTCCGCCCCGCGTCACGGCGCAGGATCACCCGCGGCTTGCCCACGGAGATCTCGAAGCCCTCCCGCCGCATCGTTTCGATGAGGACGGAGAGATGGAGCAGACCGCGGCCGGAGACGGCGAAATTGTCGGTGCCCTCGATCGGCTCCACCCGCAACGCGACATTGCGCTCGAGCTCCTTCATCAGCCGATCGCGAAGGTGCCTGGTCGTGAGGAACTTGCCCGACCGTCCGGCCAGCGGCGACGAATTGATGCCGAAGACCATGCTGAGCGTCGGCTCATCGACGGCCAGGCGGGGCAGCGGGCGGGGGTCGACAGGGTCGCAGATGGTGTCGCCGATCTCGACGTCCTCGATCCCGCTCACGGCGGCGATGTCGCCGGCGGTCGCCTCTTCGGCGTCCACCCGCCCCAGTTTGTCGAAGAGTTGGAGCCCGCTCGCCCGGGCCGGCACGAGGCCCCCCGAGGCGGTCGAGCGCACGATTCCCTGCCCCTTGGTGAGCGTGCCCGACTCGACACGGCCGATGGCGATTCGGCCCACGTAGTCGGACCAGTCGAGCGTGGTCACCAGCATCCGCAGGGGTGCGTCGGGATCGACGGCGGGGCCGGGGATCTTTTCGAGGACCAGGTCGAGGAGCGGCTCCATCGTTCCCTCGCGAACCGCCGGGTCGTGCGAGGCGAAGCCGCCGCGGCTCGATGCGAACACGTAGGGAAAGTCAGCGAGGTCGTCATCGGCCCCGAGTTCGAGAAACAGTCCGAGAATCTCGTCGAGCACCTCCAGCGGCCTGCCGTCGGGGCGGTCGATCTTGTTCACGACCACGCCCGGCCGCAGCCGCGCCTCGAGCGCCTTGGAGAGCACGAACCGCGTCTGCGGCATC
>CAZONY010000381.1:0-2759 GCA_964581215.1 uncultured Chitinophagaceae bacterium
GGGGGAGTTCGTAGTTGACGACGTGCGACACGTGATCGACGTCGATACCGCGGGCGGCGATGTCGGTGGCGATCAGCACCGGAGGCCGCGGCGACTTAAAGGCCGCCAGGGCCCGCTCCCGCTGGCCCTGCGTCTTGTTGCCGTGGATGGCGGCGGCGTTGATGCCGGCCTTGTCGAGATCCCGGTGGAGCTTGTCCGCGCCGTGCTTGGTGCGGGTGAAGACGATGACTCGCTGCATGGGCCGCTCCGTGAGCAGCTGGACCAGGCGGGCCCGCTTTTCCTTGCGGGGCACGAAGACCACCGACTGGGTGACGGTTTCCGCCGACGTGGCCTGGGGCGTCACCTGCACCTCGAGCGGATTGCGAAGCATGGAATCGGCCAGCTGGCGCACCTCCGCCGGCAGGGTCGCCGAAAAGAAGAGCGTCTGGCGATCCTGCGGGAGCATGGCGACGATCTTCCGCATGTCGTGGATGAAGCCCATGTCGAGCATGCGATCGGCCTCGTCGAGCACGAAGAACTCGGTCGATCGGATGTCCACCAGCCGCTGGCCGACGAGATCGAGCAATCGGCCCGGCGTGGCGACGAGCACATCGACGCCCTGCATCATGGCCTTGGCCTGCGGAGACTGGCCGACGCCACCGTGGATCACGGTCGCGCGGATGCCCGCGTTGCGGCCATATGCCAGAAAACTCTGGTGGATCTGCGACGCCAGCTCCCGGGTGGGGGCCAGCACGAGCGTGCGGCAGCGACGCGGAGCCTGCTGACGCGGAGCGGCCTGCATCCGCTCGATGAGCGGCAGGGCGAATGCGGCGGTCTTGCCTGTACCCGTCTGGGCGCAGCCGAACAGGTCGCGGCCGGCGAGCACGTGGGGAATGGCCTTCCGCTGGATCGGTGTGGGAGCGGTGTAGCCTTCCGCGTCGAGACTGCGCAGCAGTGCGGCGGAGAGGCCCAGGTCGGCGAAGGAGGCGGAGGTGAGCGTATCAGGGGACATGAACTGGCCTTTTCAAAAGGTGTGCAGACACGAGCGGATGGCGGAGGCGGGCACCACGTTGGCGCGACGATCCAGGCGATGGATCACCGACTGCCCGGCAAGAAGTTTTTCAGCAGCGGGCGGAAGACCGACCACGCGTGAAAAACGGCCGCTTCGAGAAGATGCGATCGCGGTGGCTGAATGCGTCATAGGGACGCGCAGGCCACCTTCATCGTTTTCCGTTCTAGAGCGGATTCTACCATCCAAAGGCGGCTGGGGCAAGCCGAAATCCCGCGTGTCGGCTGAGTGTGGCCTCCGGTCAACCCGTTGCCCGAGCGAGTTCGTCAGCGGCGCAGGCCATCGACACGACCGCCACGCCATTGGCCGCCGTCACCCGCCGGCAGCGCGAGTGGTCGCGAATCCAGGCCAGCTGGTCGGCGGCCAGATCGGAGACCGCCTCGGCGTAGGTTTCGAGTTTGTCGAGGCCGTTGGTGAACGTGATCTCGACGAGGGCGCCCGCCTCGATGGGCTTGAAGCGGCCCCGCATCGTCCGTGCCGCCCCCTCGTAGCGGTCGATCTGGCGGACCACGCTGCCCGGGAGCATGTCGGCGAGCTGGTCGGTCGCCGCGCCGTCGAGCACGCCGCGGAGCACGCCGTGGGTGAACACCCAGTCGAAGAGCCGCAGCTCGCCCCGCTCGAACACCAGCCGCATCTCCTGCCGGTCGAGCCGCCCCGGCTGGTGGAAGCCGTGCACGAACTGGAAGAGCACGCCCGTCTGCGGCAGGTCGGTGGCGTATCGGCAGGTGCAGCAGACCTGCTCCTCCACGGGCTCGTGCGCGGTATTTTCCTCGGGTGGGCGGACGCTGCGGGCCGCTGACACGACCGTGCCCGCCCCGAGCCACGCGGCTACGAGATCGAAGAAGTGCACGCCGTGCTCGACGAAGATGCCGCCGCTCACGTCGCGGTTCCAGAACCAATGGTTGCGGCCCAGACCCTCATCCGAGGCGTCGTTGATGAACAGGCCGTGGATGAGGTCGCCCAGGAGCCGCGAATCGATCACCCGCTTCACGGCGTCGGAGAGTGGATTGTGGCGGAGCAGAAGATTGGCCACGCAGAGTCTGTCGGCGCGGGCGGCCAGCCGGGCCAGCTCCTCCGCATCCGCGACGTTCGTCGCCGGTGGCTTCTCCACGAGCACGTGCTTGCCTGCCAACAGGGCCGCCCGGGCCTGCGCGAAATGCAGGGATGGGGGCGTGGCGATGTAGACGAGATCGACATCGTCGGCCCGCAAGAGGTCGTCGGGCCGGCGCTGCGTCGCCTTGAGTTCGATGGCCGCCCGGCCCGCCGCTGCCCCGTCGATGTCGGCCACCGCCGTGATCGCGACGCCCGGCAGATCACGGTATTGGGCCATCGAAAAGCGGGCGAAGGCCCCGCAGCCGACGAGGCCGACGCGGATGGCGCCTGCCGGCGCCGCAACGGCGGAACCGGCATCGATGAGGGCGGCTCGTGGCATGGTGAGGTGCTCCCGATGAGGAAGACTTCCATGCCACGGGAATGCTAGGCGCTCCGCACTGCGGATTCCAGCGGAGCGCCGCGGAGCTCGGGGTTGCCCGTGCCCCGTCGCCGGACGTTCGCTTCGGACATCCAAGCCCTCCGCTCACTCCCTGCCGGCTGCGCTCCGACATCCTGTCTGCGCTGGCCGCCAAGGCCGGCTCCCGGGGCACGGGCAACCCCGAGCGGGGGCTCGAAGCGGCCCGACGGCGGGAAGATACGGCAGGCGCGAGCTGGTCAG
>CAZONY010000382.1:0-2756 GCA_964581215.1 uncultured Chitinophagaceae bacterium
TGCTGCACCTGCTCGGCATCGACCACGAGCGGCTGACCTACAAATTCCAAGGCCGCCGCTACCGGCTCACCGACGTGCACGGGAAAATCGTCAAGGGCATCCTCGCCTGATTGTCGAGCCGGAGGCTCCTGTCGGGCGATCACGACGTCGCGTAGGTCGCGATCGCCAGCGTCATCAGCACCGCCGCGAGGATGCGTCGCACGAACGTCTCGCGGTCCACGGGCTGTTCGAGATCGTGCCAGCCGAGCGAGGCCAGCGCGGCCCCCAGAGCCACGGCCATGATGCCGCGGGTGGACTGGAGAATGTTGCCGAAGACGGCGCCCACCAGGCCGAAGCAGGTGTACAGCGCCACCATCGCGCCGAGCCATGCCATGGCGTAGTGTGCCGCCGCCTTCCAGCCGGCTGGCCGGCTGCGAGCAGCCCATGGAACGAAGGGCAGCGCGATCCCTCCGCACAAAACGTACGTGGCGGCCATCGCGAATCCTCCGGCCCGAAGACGACTGATCGGCACCGTCTGAATCGCGTCGATCAGGGCGATGATGCACAGATCTGCGATCGCGAAGCTCAGGCAGGCCAGCAGAATCCGGCCGAAGGCGCCCCATGGAACGGCCGCGTTCGACCGCTGCAGCATGGCGGCGGCCGCCACGCTCATACCGACGGCGATCCACTGCTGACCGTCGAGCGGGTCGCCCAGCAGAAACGACACAATCAATGCGAGCACCGCGATCTTGAGCCCCAGCAGCGGCGCGAGTCGCGAGGCGTCGATCGTTCGCAGGGCGTTGAACAGCGCGGCCTGGCCCACCAGGTAGCTGACCGTCGATGCCACGAGCGGACCCAGCCACGGTCCGCCCAGGGGCAGTCCATGCGGCCACAGCCAGCAGGCGATCGGAACGCACGCGATCCCCATCAGGGCATGCGCGAAAATGAGCAGCTGCAGGCTGCTTCCCCGGGCCTTGCTTCCGTGGTGTCGCGAGACGAGGTACGACACCGCGCTCAGGAAAGCGCAGGCGAGCCCGGCGAAAATGCCGAGGGCGAGAGGCGAAGGCGACACAGGCATCGTGCCCCATTCGACCCCCGATCGGCGTTCATGCAAGCGCCCTACGACCGGCACGGTCCATATATCCCTCGCGAGGCGACCGCGGCATGGCCTCGGGCGTCTTGTTCCCCGCCGGCGGCTCCCGTTCCACCCTGTAGAGTTCAGGTGCAGGATCCCTCCCCCCGCTACGGATAGCGTGCCATGGCCTCCGTCGATCGTCGTTTCGGACAGACTGTTCCCGCCGCGCCGGCCCCCCGGTTCAACGCCCGGCCCGCAGCCCCCGTCGCGGCCGCTCACGGTGCCGAGCCGCTGCCACGGGACCGCGTCCGCGACCTGACCGCGTTGGCACTGCTCGCGGGCTGCGTGTTTCTGGTGGCGTCGCTGGCGACGTTCGACGCCGCGGATCCCCCGTCGGCTCGCGTGTTTCCTCCGCACGCCCGGGCGACCAATGCCTGCGGCCTGATCGGCGCCACGGCGGCGGCGACCCTCTACGAGGCCTTCGGGCTCGGAGCCTGGCTGGTCATCGGATCGATCGCCACCTTCGACATCATGTTGCTGCGGCGGCGGCCGTTGCCCGACCTGCCGCTTCGGGCTGCCGGCGCGACGATCGCGGTCGGCGGCATCTGCACGCTCCTGGCGCTCTTCCTGCCCGAAGCCATCGCCCGGCCCGTCTGGGGGCCCGGCGGCTATGCGGGCGCCACGGGCAAGATGTTCGCCCTCCGCTACTTCGCCACCGCCGGGGCGGCGATCGTGGCCACGGCCACGGCCGGTGTCGGGCTGTTCCTGGCCGCCGACGCGGCCGTGCTGCGTCTCGGCGGCTGGCTGGCCACGCTGGCGACTGCCCTGGCCGCTGGCGCATGGCAAGCCGGCGCCGGCCTTCGCGGGCTCGCACGGCTTCCGCGCGAGGGGCGACGGACCACCGATCCAGGACATCAGCTTGGATCCCGCGGCGTCGGCCTTGGCCTCATGGCCGACGATGACGACGATGACTCCGAGCCGACGATTCGCGTCAAGCGGCGCGAGATCCCCGCCGTCGTGGATGACGACGTCGATGACGACGTGCGGGACGAGGATTCGGAGGAGAGCCTCGCCAGTGATGACGTAAGCGAGATCGAGGACGACGATGCCCCGGCCGCGACTCCCGTGCCGATCAAGTCGCTGGCCATGCGGCGTGCGAAGCCTGAACTGCTCGATCTCTCGCCGGACCCGTCAGCCGACTATGAACTCCCGGATCTCGACCTGCTGCTGCCCACCGAATACCTGGAGATGGATCAGCAGGAGCAGGAGGTGCGCGACCGGGCCCGCGTGCTCGAGAAGACCTTCGCCGAATTCGGCTTCAAGGTGAGGGTGGTGGAGATCGAGACCGGCCCGGTCATCTCGCAGTATGAGATCGAGCTGGAGGCGGGGCTGCGGCTCAGCAAGATCACGAATCTTGGCGACGATCTGGCCATCGCCCTGCGCGTGCCGAGCGTCCGCATCGTGGCGCCGATCCCGGGTAAGAACTCCGTCGGCATCGAGGTGCCCAACACCACCCGGCAGATGGTCCGCCTCCGCGAGGTGATCGAGGAGACGCAGGCCAAGGCCCGCACCATGAAGATCCCGATCTTCCTCGGCAAGGACGTGGCGGGCAACCCGATGGTGGTGGACATGGCGAGCATGCCCCACCTGCTCATCGCCGGCCGCACCGGCACGGGCAAGTCGGTCTGCCTCAACTCCATCA
>CAZONY010000383.1:0-2755 GCA_964581215.1 uncultured Chitinophagaceae bacterium
GCCGACGAGGCGCAGGGGTCGGCGAAAGTCGAGGAGCGTTGGGCGTATCCTCGCCCGCGACGCGGCTTTTGCCGCCCCGGAGCCGGTGCACGACCATAGCGGGAGCGAGCGAGTGTGAGGCTGGTCAACTCGCCCAGCCGGCTCGGGGCTGCCCGTGCCCCATCGCCGGACGTTCGCTGCGGGCATCCATGCCCTTCGCTCACTCCCTGCTGGCTGCGCTTCGCCATCCTGGCTTCGCTTGCCATCAAGGCCGGCTCCTGGGGCACGGGCAGCCCCGAGCCGGGTTCTACGCCGCGGCGACCCGGGCGAGCTGCCGCTCCGCGGCGGCGACGACGTCGTTCACCTCGATGCCGAGCATCGACCGCATGTCGGTCTTGCGGTCCTCCCAGGCCGGCCGCAGATCCGTCGGCGGCTCGACGCTGACGTGCTGCGGGCCATAGGGTCCGTTGCGACCGGCGGGCACGGGTCCGAATAATCCCACGCAGGGCGTGCCGACCGCGGCAGCCAGATGCAGCGGCCCCGTGTCGCTCGAGATGAAGACCCGCCCGAGCCGGCAGGTCTCACCGAGATCCTGGAGGCTGGTCGCCGGGGCGAGCACCGCCGCCTCGCCCGCTCCGGCCACGATCGCCTCGGCGGCCACGCGCTCGTCGGGGCCGCCCCACACGACGAGCGACCGCAGGCCGTGCCGCTGCCAGAGCAGGCGGGCCACCGCGGCGAAGCGGTCGGTCGGCCAGAGCTTGGAGGGCCAGCCGGCGCCGGGGTTGAGGATGGCCGGCGGCGCGTCGAACCGCAGCTCGCGAAACCACTCGTTCACGCGGGTGCGGCTGACCGGCCAGCGCGGCATGTCGAATGCGACCGCGCGGGGCCGGATGCCCAGCGGCGCGAGCAATTCGCAGTGCCGGTCGACCACGTGCGACGCCGTCGGTCGAATGGCATGCGTGTAGGCGAGCCAGGCCTGTTCGCGGGACTCGGGCTTCGCGTAGCCGATGCGGGTGCGGGCTCCGGAGAGGACGGTGGCCACCATGCTCTTGAGCAGGCCCTGCATGTCGAGCGTGACGTCGGCCTGAAACGCGGCGAGCTGCCGACGCAGCGACCAGACGGCCCGGGGCGACTTCAGCCAAGCCCGCGGGATGCGAAACAGGTGGTCGATGGCGGCGTGGCCGGCCAGCACGTCGGCGGCCCGTCCCTCGACCGCCCAGCCGATCCGCGTCTGCGGGAAGGCCCGCTTCAGCGCGACGGCGGCCGGGACGGCATGGAGCACGTCCCCGATGGACGATAGTTTGACGACGACGATCGAGCGAGGGGCATCCATGCGAGTGCCTGGCGGGAGCGTGGGAAGGCGAGAATTCACAGGGGAACGCCGTCCAAGGCAAGGCCAGTTTGCGCAAGCAGGGCATTTGGAGCGGCGGTGCCGCGGCTCGCTGGCGGGGCTTCGCCGGGGTATACTTTCGCACCTTCTGGCCGGTTTCCCACCATCTCCACATCCCGCCCGGAGGATTCGACCATGAGCCAGGCTGAAGAAATCGCCTCGCGCGCCCCCGCCCCCGCCAGGGTTTCGTCCCTTGGATCGACGCCCGGCTCCGGCCCGCTGCCACTCCGGCTCGACGAATTGTCGCCCCAGAATCTCTACGACAAGTGCATGGCCTTGGCCCGCAACCTGTGGTGGAGCTGGCATCCGGAAGTGACCAACCTCTTCCGTGAGCTCGACCCGATCCGCTGGCGGCAGCTCGACCACAACCCGATCGCCCTGCTCGCCGAGTTCACGCCCGAGCGGCTGGAGGCCCGGGCGGCCGAACTCGTGCTCTACAGCCGGATCAACCAGGCCTATCGCCGCCTCAAGGAATACATGGCGGCCGACTCGACTTGGAGCAACATCAACGCCGGCGTGCTCGGCTCGAAGCCCGTGGTCTACTTCTCGGCCGAGTTCGGGATCCACGAATCGGTGCCGATCTATTCCGGCGGCCTCGGCGTGCTCGCGGGCGACCACATCAAGAGCGCCAGCGGCCTGGGCATCCCGCTGCTGGCCGTGGGGCTCTTCTACAACCAGGGCTACTTCAAGCAGCAGCTCGACATCGACGGCTACCAGCACGAGGAATACCTGCAGTCGCGGGTCGATCTGCTGCCGATCGAGCCGGCGCTCGGAGCCGACGGCCGCCAGATCAGGGTGCAGGTCGATACCCGGTCGGGGCCGATCTTCGCGCAGGTCTGGCGGATGGCCGTCGGCCGGGTCGATCTCTATCTCCTCGACTGCGACGTGGAGGGCAACTCGCCGGAGGATCGCGAGCTCACCAGCCGGCTCTACGGCGGCGACACGCGCACCCGGATCCGGCAGGAGCTCGTCCTCGGCGTGGGGGGCGTGCGGGCCATCCGGGCGCTGGGCGTGGTGCCGGGCGTCTACCACCTCAACGAGGGCCATTCGGTCTTCGCCACGCTCGAGGCGGTCCGCGGCCGCATGGACCGCGACGGCTTCGCCTTCGACGACGCCGTCCGCAAGGTGTCGCGGCAGACCGTGTTCACCACGCACACGCCGGTCCCGGCCGGCCACGACCGCTTCGACGCCGGCCTCATGGAGGAACACCTCGGCCCGATGCGCGACGCACTCGGCATCTCGCACGACCAGCTGATGGGCCTCGGCCGCGTCGAGCCCCACAACCACAACGAGCCGTTCTGCATGACCGTGCTGGGCCTGAAGATGTCCCGCCGGGCCAACGCCGTCAGCGCGTTGCACGGCCACGTGAGCCGGAGGATGTGGTCG
>CAZONY010000384.1:0-2755 GCA_964581215.1 uncultured Chitinophagaceae bacterium
CCCGACGTGTTCGAGGTGCTCGGCACCGGCACGCTCGGCGGTCCGCATGGGGTGCGGGTCGTTCGGTTCGGACCCAAGACGCTGCTGGTGAGCGTCTCCGCGGCCGGCTGCCAGACACTCGCCGAACTCACCGATTCCGAGGCCACGGAGTGCATCGCCCGGGCCTGTCGCGGGCAGCATCCGCCGCTGCGTCCCGGCCGTCCGGGCGGCGTGGCCGCGGCTGCCTTTTGCTTCTTCACGCTGGCCTGTGGCACGGCACTGGCCGACGATCCGCGCGCCGCCGCGCCGGCTGCCGCGGAGCCGACCGTCGTCGCCGTCGGGCAGCCGGCCAGCGGGCCCGTCGAACAGTCGGCCTCGTCCGCCGGCGGCATCGAGGCCGTTGGCGGCCTCGTGCGCTCGGTCGTCGGCACGCGGTCGCTCGATGCCACGCTCTCCGCGGCGCTGATGCTCGGCGTGGCGAGCCTCGCACCGGCCGTGCTGCTGATGACCACCTGCTTCGTGCGGATGTCGGTCGTGCTGTCGCTCGTGCGGCAGGGGCTGGGCACGGCGCAGCTGCCTTCCAACCAGATCGTCACGTCGCTGGCCCTCTTCCTGTCGGCGCTGGTGATGTGGCCGGTGTGGACGAGCGCCTACCGGGCCGGCGTCGAGCCCTACCAGGCAGGAGAGATCACGCTCTCGCAGGCCTACGAGCGGGGCAGCCTGCCGATCCGTCGCTGGATGGCGACCCAGATCGAGCAGGCCGGCAACCGCGACACGATGCTGCTCTTTTTGCAGCGGCATCCCGACCGGCCGCGGCAGGTCACCACCTACGACGACGTGCCGGTGGAGACGCTCCTGCCCGCCTTCCTCGTCAGCGAATTGGAGACGGCCTTCACGATCGGCTTCCGGATGCTGCTGCCCTTTCTCGTGCTCGACGTGCTCGTGGCCACGCTGGTGGTGTCCACCGGCCTGGTGATGCTTCCGCCGACGCTCGTCTCACTGCCGCTGAAGCTGCTCGTGTTCGTGATGGCCGACGGCTGGTCGCTCGTGGTGCAGTCGCTGCTCGACGGCGTGTGGCCGGTGACGACCTGAGGACCCCACGCGTGGAATCCGACCTCGTCGAACTCGTGCGGCAGGCGCTGATGACCGGCATGCTCGCCGCCGCTCCCGCGCTCGTCGTCGGCTTCGTGGTGGCCACCGTGATGGGATTGGTGCAGTCGGCCACGGGGGTGCACGAAACATTCGTCGGCCTCGTGCCCCGGCTGGCCGCGATGGGCGTCGTGCTCTTCCTCACGCTGCCGTGGATGCTCGAACGGCTGGTCGATCTCGTGCGGACGACGACGGCCGCCCCCTGACGAGGATCGCGATGCCTGTCGCCGCCATCATGCCGTCGGAGGCCGCCGCGTTGACGGTTGCGGCCGGGGTCTGTGCCCGGATCACGGCGGCGGTGGCGATGGCTTCGCTGCCCGCCTTTCCGGGCGTGTCGGTGCGTGTCCGGTTGGCGTTGGCGGTCGGTCTCACTGCGGCCGTGCTGCCCGCAGCGCTGCGGCACGGCACCGCGGCGGCCGGCGGCTGGCCGCTCGTCATCGTGGGCGAGGCCATCGTCGGCGGCGTGATCGGCACGGCCGTGGCGCTCGTCGTCGGCGCGGCCGGCTGGGCGGGCGGACTGCTGGGTAGCGTGTCGGGGCTTGCCTGGGCCGACGACTTCGATCCGGCGGGCGATGCCGGGACGGCGGGCATCGGCCGGCTGGCCTGGTGGATCGGGGTGGCGGCGTTTCTGGTGGCGGGCGGCCAACTCGCCGTCGTCGGCGGGATCCTCGACAGCCTCGAGACGATCCCGGTCGGCACCGCGGTCGGCGGCGCGGGGATCGCGCCGCGGCTCATGACGCTCGTCTCCACGGCACTCTCGCTCTCGCTCGCGCTCGCACTCGCGCTCGCGCTACCCGCGCTGGCGGCCGTGGTCGCGTTTCATCTCGCCAGCACGATCTGCCTGCGGACGGTGCCCTTCGTGCCGGGGTCGGGAGTGTTGCAGGGTCTGGCGGCGCTGGTGCTGTTGGCGGCGCTCGGCTTCGGGCTCGATGCCTGGGCCGGCGGGGCCAGCACGCTCATGCACGGGGCGCTGGAGCGATTGATGACGCCATGAGTTCCTCGCCGCGCACGATTCCTGCCACGCCGCGACGCCGTGAGGCCGCCCGTCGGCAGGGCCTGATGCCGCTCTCGTCGCTTCCGGCCTGGATCGCGGCCGTGGTGACGGCGGTGGTGCTCGCTCCGGCATGGGCCCGGGCCACGCTGCCAGCCGCCGCCGACATGCTCCGGGCCACGATCGCCCCGGCCGGCCGAGGGCCGCTCGACGAACTCGGCGTGCCCGGCCTGCTCGTGCCCGGCCTCCTGCTGCCCACGGTGGCGGTGATCCTGGCCAGCGGTGGTGCAGGTCTGGCGGTGCGGGCCCTGCTCGACGGCATGGCCTGGCGCTCGGCACGGATCGCGCCCACGCTTTCCCGCATCGATCCGCTGGCGGGCCTCGCCCGAATCCTCTCGCTCCGCACGCTGGCCGCCGTGCTCGGCAACGCCGTAGCGCTCGCCGTGCTCGTGGCGGCCGCGGCCTGGTTCGTCGGCCCGCTCGTCGCGAGCGGGCAGGGGGCGATGCCCGGGATCGATGCCGCCGCCGACCCCGTGGCGATCGTCGCCCGCGGTCAGGCCGCGATCCTGCCGCTGGCCGCGGTGGCGGCCGCCGTCGCCGCCGTGCAGTGGGGGCTGGCCCGGTGGCGGTTCGAGG
>CAZONY010000385.1:0-402 GCA_964581215.1 uncultured Chitinophagaceae bacterium
CCGCGGCGCAGGCGTCAGGCTGCCCCACGTGATGGGGCAGCCTGGGCTCGTGCGCGGTACGCTCTCAGGCATGAGCCGCTACCGCCTCACCGATAGTCCGTGGTTCTGGGGGGCCGTGTTCTCGTCCATGGCCCTGGTCGGCATCGGCCTCATCGCGCCCAAGTTCGACCGGCGACAGCGTCAGGTCGAAGGGCGATTCCTGGGGCGGCAGCAGGCGGCGATCGAGCGGGAACGGCGGGCGGCCGGGCTGCCGCCGATCGATCTGGCCGAGGAGGCACGCGAACGCGACGTGGCGGCCCCGGGGCGTATCGTGCCGCTCTGGACGCTCGCGCTGGCGGCCGGATCGGCCGCAGCCGGGTCGGCCCTCATGCTGTATCGCGAAATACGGCACAATGCCCGATC
>CAZONY010000385.1:412-2750 GCA_964581215.1 uncultured Chitinophagaceae bacterium
AGGCCCCATGGCCACCCGCACGGATTCCACGACCACCGGCACGCTCACGATCGGCGACCAGTGGAACGCGATCACGATCATCGCCCACTCGCAGACGCACCCCCTGAAGGCGATCTGCGAACTCACCGAGAACGCGATCGATGCCGGGGCGCGCCACGTGCGAATCGTCCGGCGGCGGTCGAAGGGGCGGCTGGTACTCGAAATCGAGGACGATGGCCGCGGCGTGGCTCCCGATGAATCGGGCCTACCCGACTTCCAGCGGATCGCCACCCACCTGTGCGACTCGATGAAGCGGCATCTCGACACCACGCAGCGGCGGGGCGTGCACGGCGAATTCGGCATCGGCCTGCTCAGCTTCTGGAGCCTGGGCGAGGAGCTGCGGATGATTTCCGGTGGTGACGGTGTTCCGCTCCGCGAACTGTGCCTCGTGCGGGGCAAGCGACAGTACGAGATCCGTCCGGTCCGCGGCCGGCTGGCGACCGGCGGCACGAGGATCGTCGTCGGCCCGTTGCTGGAGGCCACGAAAAATCTCGTTACCGGCGAGAAGATCGCCCGCTACTTGTCGGCCGAGCTGCGGGACAGGATCCGCACGACGGGCGTGGCGATCGACGTGGCCGATCCGGTCGCCCGCCGGCAGATGCGGGTGACGCCTCGCGAGTTCGAGGGGGAGCGGCTGGAAATTCCGCGGCGGTATGCCACGCCGCTGGGTGACGTGAGCGTGGAGGTCTACGTCCGCGGCGATGACTCGGCCGACCCGGCCGGCATCGCGTTGTGCAAGGACGGCACCCGCGTGTTCGCCAGCCTCACCGAGCTGCTCCCCTTCCAACATGCCCCGTGGGACGACCGTCGGCTCGCGGGCCTCGTCGATTTCGAGCCGCTGGCCCTGGCCCCGGGAACCCGCTCGGGCGTCGTGCCCGACGCGGCGTTCGAGGCCCTGGTGGCCGTCGCTCCGGCGATCGAGCGTGACATCCTCGAAACGCTTGCCGCGCGCGAGCAGGCCGAGGCGGAGCGGGCCAGCCGCCAACTGCTCAAGCAGGTGCACAAGGCCTTCGCCTCCGCGCTCGCCGACCTGCCGGCCGAGGACTACCTCTTCTTCGACATCCCGAAAAAATCGCCCGTGCTGCAGCTGCAGCACGGGACTGCCGGCGAGTCGCTGCCGACTCCCGGCGACGGGCCGCGGGCCGCCGCCGGCGATCCGCCGCCGCCACCACCGTTGTTCGCCGCCAATCCCGGCCCTCTGGCGACGATCCGGGTCACGCCGCGGCAGGCCCGCCGGCGGCCCGGCCGCTCCTGCCGGCTGGGGGCGGTGGCCTACGACGAGCATGGCGTGGCGCTGGCGGGAGGCGTGACCTGGTCGTGGCGGGTCGGCGGCGGCGAGGCGGCGATCGAGCCCGACGGATCGTCGTGCGTCGTGACGTCGTCGGCGCTGGGGGTCGTGACGGTTGAGGCCGTGGCGCGACAGTTCCTGCTCGAGGCGACCGACCGGGTGGAGGTGAAGTTTCTCGAGTTCCAGGATGGCGACGGCGATGGAGGGCGCGGGCTGCCCTCCTACCGGCTCGAAGCCGAGCACGGCCAGCCGTGGCGGTCCCGCTACGATCGCGCGGCCAATGAGATCGTCATCAACTCCGCGCATCGCGACTTCCTGGCCAGCCGCTCGTCTTCGGCCCGCCATCGCCGCTACATCGGCAAGCTCTACGCGAAGGAGGTCGTGCTGACGAACTTCCCGCACGAGTCGCCCGCCGAAGTGATGGAGCGGCTCATCGAGGTGACGCTCCGCACCGAAGACGCCCTGTGACCGTTCAGCCCAGGATGCTGCGGCGGCGGCTGACGTAGTCCCAGACCACGAAGCGATCGAGGTCCTTGCCGGCCGTGAAGAAGACCCGGCCTCGGGCCGTCTCGGCGAGCCGGTAGGCGAACTGGATATCCTCGCGCGACTGCGACCAGCCGGAGAGCAGGAAGACGTTGATCGTGATCCCCTCGCGGCGGCAGGCCCGGGCCTCGCGGAGCGTCGCCTCCTCGGTCCGCGGATGGGGCGGGTAGAGCAGGTAGAGCTGCTCCCCCTCGAAGTGTGCGGTCGGCAGGCCGTCCGTGATCAGGATCACCTGCCGATTGGGCGTGTCCTGCCGGGCGAGGTGCTGCCGGGAGAGCGCCAGCGCGTGCTGGATGGTGGTGAAGTGGGGTGGGATGTCGGATTCCGAAATCTCCGGATCGGCCATCGTCTCCCAAGAAGAATCGTCTTGATATTGATTTTATTGAATTGTCCGATGAAGAAGAGGATGACGAGGAAGAGGAGGATGAGGAAGAGGAGGACGAGGAAGAGGAGGATGAGGAGGATGAG
>CAZONY010000386.1:0-2745 GCA_964581215.1 uncultured Chitinophagaceae bacterium
GAGGCCTCGCGAGACGAGGCGCTCGACGCCCGCATCGCCAGCGGCTTCAACCGCTGCAACATCACGACCAACGAGGGTGGGGCGATCGATGCGGAATACCTCGTGCTCTACACCCGCGACCGCACGGAGACCGCGGCCACGGTCTGGATGGGCCTCACGGCGGGCTGCGCCGTCTGCCACAACCACAAGTTTGACCCGCTCTCTCAGCAGGAGTTTTACGAGCTCTCCGCATTCTTCAACCACACGACGCAGCGGGCGATGGATCAGAACATCCCCGATACGCCGCCGGTGGTCGTCGTGCCGAATCCGGAGGACCGGCCCCGCTTCGCCGAGCTCGAAGCGCTCGCGGCCGCCGCCCAGAAGACGCTCGACGACCGCAAGGCGACCGCCCGGCCCGAGTTCGACGCCTGGGTCGCCGCTGCCGACGCCGGCACGGTGGCCGGCGTGCTGCCCCAGGGCACGCCTGCGTGCGAATTGCCGCTGGCGGAAGGGCAGGGCACGACCTCGGCCGCGCGGATCCGCGGCGCGCCGGCGAGCCTCGCGCTCGCGGCGGGGGCGGCATGGCAGGAAGGCCCCGGCGGCGCGGCGGCCCTCCTTCTCGACGGGCCCGGCGGTGAAGTGCCGGCCGCGGGCGCGATCGAGCACGACCAGCCCTTCAGCCTCACATTTTGGGTGCGCCCGTCGGCCGATCGCATCGACGCGCCGGTGGTGTCGCGGATCGACGGGTCGCAGGCTCGCTGCGGCTGGGAGGTGTTCCTGCGCGAGGGCCGTGTGGTGCTGCGGCTCTCCCATGCCTGGCCGGAGAAGGCGATCGAGGTCGCCTGCCGACGCGATCTTCCCGTCAATGCCTGGACGCTCGTCACGATCACCTACGACGGCTCCGGCAAGGCCTCCGGCGTGAAGATGCATGACGAGGGCCGCGGCCGCGCGTCGCGGATCGACAAAGACACGCTCGACGGCCAGTCGATCGGCACGGACGCCCCGCTGCGGCTTGGCGGCGAGGCGGCCGGCCAGAAGCCCGGTGCGGTGGGCCTCGCCGGGCTCGCGATTCGCGACCGGAAGCTGTCGCCTGTCGAGGTGGAGGCGAACAGCCGCGGCTGGGATCTCGCGCAGCTCGTGAAGCGGCCGGCCGCGGAGCGGGCCCAGGCCGCCGGCGGCCTCTACGACTGGTGGCGGAAGACGCGCGACGAGCCTTCGATCGCCGCCGCCGCCGAGCTCGCGAAGGCGCAGGACGAGCAGAAGGCGATCCGCACGCGGGGCACGGTGGCCCACGTCATGCATGAAAAAGACGGCATGCCGATGGCCCACGTCCTCGACCGTGGCGAATATGACAAGCCGAAGGAGGAGGTGCGGCCCGACACGCCGGAGATTCTTCCCGCGTTTCCCGAATCGCTGCCCCGCAACCGGCTCGGTCTCGCCAAGTGGCTCCTTCTCCAGGAGCATCCGCTCACGAGCCGCGTGACGGTGAACCGCTTCTGGCAGGAGGTCTTCGGCGCGGGCCTCGTCCGCACGCCCGGCGACTTCGGCACGACAGGTGAACTGCCGAGCCATCCCGACCTGCTCGACTGGCTGGCCGTGGAGTTTTGCGAGAGCGGCTGGGACGTGAAAAAGATGTTCCGGCTCATGCTGACCAGCGCCGCCTACCGGCAGTCGGCTGTGGCCACGCCCGACACGCTCCAGAAAGACGCCGCCAACCGGCTTCTCTCCCGCGGTCCCCGCTTCCGCATGGACGCCGAGATGGTCCGCGACCAGGCGCTGGCGGCCAGCGGCCTGCTCGTACGGAAGCTCGGCGGCCCGAGCGTGAAGCCGTATCAGCCCGACGGCGTCTGGGAGGCGGTGGCGATGCCCGAGAGCGACACGCGGTTCTACAAGCCGGACGAGGGAGAGAGTCTCTATCGCCGCAGCGTCTACACGTTTTGGAAGCGGTCGGCGCCTCCCGCGTCGCTCGACATCTTCAACGCCCCGTCCCGCGAGACATGCTGTGTGAAGCGGGAGCGCACGAACACGCCGCTTCAGGCGCTCGTCACGCTCAACGACCCGCAGTTCGTGGAAGCGGCGCGTGTGCTCGCCGACCGGGCGCTCACCGCGGCGGCTGACGACGCGGGCCGGATCGAATTTCTTGCCGGGCGGGTGCTGGGGCGGTCGCTCGTCGCCGAGGAGGCGGCGATCGTGCAGGGCTCGCTCGCGCGGCTGGCGGCCCTCTATGCGGCCGATCCGCCGGCCGCCGAGGCGCTCGTGACTGTCGGCGCGTCGAAGCCCGTGGCGGCCGACCGCGTGCCGCTGGCCGCGCTCACGATCGTGGCCAGCGAGCTGATGAACCTCGACGAGGCCCTCTGCAAATGACGCCCCCCCTTCCCGCCCCGCTCGCCCAACTGGGTCTCAACCTCACCCGCCGCCGCTTCTTCGAGCGCGGCGGCCACCTCCTCGGCGGCCTCGGCCTGGCATCGCTCCTCGGCGAGGGCCGGGCGGCGGCCGCGGGCGGTGCCGTGGCGCCCCACTTTGCCCCCAAGGCGAAGCAGGTGATCTATCTGCACATGGTGGGCGGCCCCTCGCAGCAGGATCTCTACGACTACAAGCCCGTGATGGCCGACTGGTACGACAAGGATCTCCCCGAGAGCGTCCGCCAGGGCCAGCGGCTCACCACGATGACCTCGGGCCAGACGCGATTCCCGATCGCCCCCACGAAATATGTCTTCGCGCGGCACGGCGACAGCGGCCTGTGGGTGAGCGGGTTGTTGCCCCACC
>CAZONY010000387.1:0-2738 GCA_964581215.1 uncultured Chitinophagaceae bacterium
GGGCCCCGACCTCGCCGACCGCAAGCAGGCCGCGCTCGAGGCCTTCGTCGAGCGGGCCGGCGACCACGAGACGGCGGCACTCGCGCGGTTTCATCTCGCCCAACTCGTCCGCGAGGAGGGCGATCTCGTCGAGGCCCGGGAGATCGCGCTCGTCGCGGCCGAGAAGCATCCAAACAGCGCGGGCGGCGCGATGTGCCGGAACCTCGTCACGGAGATCGAAGCCCGCGATCTCGCGCTCATGACGGAGCGGAGTTGGGCCGCGCCCTGGCCCGTCGTCCGCGTGAACTACCGCAACCTCACGAAGGCGTTCCTGCGACTGGCGAAGGCCGACTTCGAAGGGCGGCTCAAGGCCGGCAAGCCCCATGCCGGCTGGCTCGACGACGCCGACCGGGCCGCGATCCTGGCGTTGCCCGCCGTAAAGACGCACGTCGCCGACCTACCAGCCACGCCCGACTACCAGCCAACGCACCACGACATTCCCGTGGCCACGGCATTCGACGCCGCGAAGCTCGAGCCCGGCGACTACTGGGTGATCGCCAGCCATCGGGAGGATTTTGGCGCGCAGGACAACGTCGTGAGCGTGACGATGATCCGCGTCTCGCGGCTCGCGATCGTCACGGAGCAGGCCCACCAGGTCTTTGCGGGCCGGCTGCCTGGACCGGTGGCGGGAGGCGGCCCCGGCAACGGGAGGCGGCCCGGTCCGCCGCGGGGCGGAGCGGCGCCGCTCGCCGGCCATGTCGTGGACATCGCCAGCGGCGAGCCGGTGCCCGGCGCCGCCGTGCAGGTGTTCGTCCGCAGTCAGGACCAGCAGCAGCAAAATCCGCCGCCGTTCGTGGTCGGCCCGACGGCCACGACCGACAAGGACGGCCGGTTCGACGTCGGGTGCGAGCAGGGCCGGGAGCTCGTGGTCGTGGCGACGGCCACGCTCGACGGGAAAAAGCACCGGGCCGACACCGACCCGACGAACGTGTGGCAGAACGTGGCCCCGGACCGCACCGCGACGGTCGTGCTCGTCACCGACCGCGGCATCCACCGGCCGGGCCAGATCGTGTTCTACAAGGGCATCGTCTGCGCCGGCGACCAGGTGAAGGGGGAATACGGCACCGTTGCCGGCCGCGACGTGGAGGTCACGTTCCGCGACGCCAATGGCCGCGAGGTGGCGAAGGCGAAGCACACGACCACCGCTGCCGGCTCGTTTCATGGCAACTTCCCGATTCCCGCGGGCGCCCTGCCGGGACAGTGGTCGATCTTCGCGAATGCCGGCGAGGCGGGCGCCCAAAGCGGCATCGGCGTCCGCGTCGAGGAATACAAGCGGCCAAAATTCCTGGTCACGCTCGCGGCGCCGGAGAAGTCGGCGCCGCTCGGCGGCGACGTCGTACTCACCGGCACGGCCACGACCTACACCGGTCTTCCCGTCGCCGACGCGAAAGTGAAGTGGCGGGTGGAGCGGCAGGTGCGCTGGCCCATCTGGTGCCGCTGCTTCTTCCCGTGGCTGCCGTTCGGCGGCGGGGCGCAGCGGATCGCGCGAGGCACGGCGCAGACCGACGCCAACGGGAAGTTCACAGTCACGTTCCCGGCGAAGCCCGACCGCTCCGTGCCGAAGGAGTCGCTGCCGGTGTTCACGTTCAAGGTGACGGCGGACGTCACCGACGCCGGGGGCGAGACCCGCACGGGTGAACGTTCCGTGAGCGCGGGCTACACCGATGTGGAAGCCTCGCTCGCGGCGAAGCCCTGGCAGGCGGCCCGAGGGGGCGAGCCCGCGGCGGTGGAGATCGCGCTGGTCACGACGACGCTCGACGGCGTGCCGCGGGGCGCGGCGGGCACGCTCACGGTGTCGCGGCTCGCGCAGCCGGCCGAGGTGGCCCGCGGCGAGTTCTTCGACGCCCGGCCCGGCCCGATGCCGCGGCCGGTTCGCGGTCGGCCCATGCGCGGCGGGCGCGGCCGCCCCGGCGTGGTGATCCCGCGGCCGAAGCCGGTGCCGGTCGAGCCGAATCCGGCCGACCCCGAGACGTGGGCGGCCGGTGAGGCGGTCGTCACCGAGAAGGTCACGACCGACCAGGCGACGGGCAAGGCGACGGTGAAGCCGAACCTGTCGCCGGGCGTCTACCGGGCCGTGTTCGAGATTCCCGCGCAGGGCGACGTGCCGGCCGTCAAGGCGCAGCAGCTTGTGGAGGTGATCGACCCCGACGCCCAGACCTACGGCGTGAAGCGGGCGTTCGCGATGTTCCCCGAGCAGATGTCGGTGGAGCCGGGCGCGGAGTTCCGCGCGGTCGTGGGCACCGGCTATGCGAAGGGCAGGGCCCTCGTCGAGATCTCGCAGGGAGGCACGGTGCTCGAGCGGTTCTGGACCGACGCGGCCCGCACGCAGTGGCCCGTGAGGCTGAAGGTGACCGAGGCGCGGCGGGGCGGGTTCACCGTGCGCGCGTGGATGGTCCGTGACGGCCGGCTGAAGGTCGAATCGCGCACGATCGACGTGCCGTGGACCGACAAGAAACTCGCCATCGCGTGGGAGCGGTTCACCCGCCGCCTCGAGCCCGGCGCGAAGGAGGTCTGGCGGGCGAAGATCACCGGAGTGGATCCGGCGGCGCCTGCCGCGGCCGAATTCCTCGCGCTCGCCTATGACCAGTCGCTCGATGCACTCGCGCCGCACCAGTGGCCGGGCGACGGACTGACGGGCATCTTCCGCCGCGAGAGCAGTCCGACGCACCTCGGGTTCACGAACGCCGGAGTGGGGCTGA
>CAZONY010000388.1:0-2737 GCA_964581215.1 uncultured Chitinophagaceae bacterium
AGGGCAAGCGGGCGGCCGAGACGCTCTTCATGGACTACCACCGCCACAACGGCGTCAATGTGCGCATCGTGCGGATCTTCAACACCTACGGCCCGCGCATGCACCCCTTCGACGGCCGCGTCGTTTCCAACTTCATCCGCCAGGCGCTCGCCGGCGAGCCGATCACGATCTTCGGCACGGGATCCCAGACGCGAAGCTTTTGCTATCGCGACGACCTCGTGGAGGGCATCATCCGCATGATGGATGGGCCGGACGACTTCGTCGGCCCCGTAAACCTCGGCAACCCGGGGGAGTTCACGATCCGCCAACTCGCAGAACTCACGCTCGAGCTCACCGGCTCGGCCTCGCGGCTCATCGAGAAGCCGCTTCCCGCCGACGACCCGGAGCGGCGACGGCCCGACATCACGCTGGCCCGGCAGCGGCTCGGCTGGGAGCCGACGATCGCGCTGCGCGAGGGGCTCGCGACGACGATCGACTGGTTCCGCTCGGTCAGGCTCTCCGACTTCCGCGCCCCGACCCCGAACTGGCAATAGCCACGATCGCCATCCCGAGGGCGATGCCCGCGCAGTCGGCGGCCCAGTCGAGCAGCTCGGCGTTGCGGCCGAAGAGAGGCTGCGTCAATTCATCCGCCCCGCCGAACGCCGCCAGCCCGAGCGCCACGCCCATGGCCACCCGCCGCGACCGCCAGCCCGCCGCCCGCACGGCAGCGGTGACGAACGCCGCCAGCAGCAGGTAGGCGACGAAGTGCAGGGCCTTGTCGGCGTGCCCGAAGCGGCCCACGAGCCGCTCCGGCCGGGGGATGTGAGTGGCTGCCACCAGCGCGGCGGCGTAGGCCGCGGCCACGATCGCCAGCCCGCCGCGGCGAAAAACCGCCGAAAATGCTGCCGCTTTTGCCCTTCGTCCGTCGGTCCGCATTCGCTACCTTCTCGCCCTCGCGCCGCGGCCCGGAAGCATACCCGCGGTGCTCAAAATTCGTTCGCAGACAGGAGTGGTGTTCATGGACCGCAAGGAACTTTCGGCGATCGTGCTCGAACTGCTCGAAAAGGAGACCGGCGAAACCTACCCGGCGCTCGAGGATTCGACGTCGCTGCGCGACGGGCTCAACCTCGATTCGCTCGACATGGCCGGGCTCGTGCTCCACATCGAGAGCCGATTCGGCATCCAGATCGAGACCGATCTCCTCGAGCCGGTGAAGACCGTCGGAAAGCTGCTCGACGTGCTCGAAGCCAAGGTCGCCGCGAAGGACGCCAAGAAAGCGGCGTGATCCGTCCGATGCCGAGCCTCCCGCCCACCGTCGCCGGTTCGGCAGCCGCGTGCGCGGCGGAGGTTTCCGCCCGAGCCACGGTCGCGGTCCGTCTGTCGGCCATCGCGGCGCTGCGCGACGGCGGCTGGCCGGAGACGGCCCCCGAACTGCCGCGGCGGTTTCTGCGGCATGCCGACGAGCAGACCGTCGTCGGCATGCACGCGGTGCTCGCCGCCATCGCCACGTTCCCGGAGCCACGCCCCGCGCTGTCCGGCCACGGGATCGTCGCGGCCTCCTGCCAGGCCGGCCGGATCTCCGGCGCGCAGGCGCTCGTGCAGGCGAAGCGCGGAGGCGGAGTGGCCGTCTCCACGCAGATCGTGCCGCAGGGCTCGCTCCACTCGCTCGCCGGTGCCGCGAGCGTGGGTCTGGGCATGCACGGTCCCAATGTCGGCGTGAGCGGCGGCCCCGAGGCGCTCGCCGAGGGTCTGCTGACCGCGCTGGCGTGGCTGCGCGCCGCCCCCGCGATGGCCTGCGACGCCGTCTGGCTCGTCGTCACGGGCTGGGATGAGGAACCGACGCTCGACAACGCGGGGGTGCCGACGAGCGATCCGGTCTGCCGCGGCGTCGCGCTGGCGCTCGCGCCGTCGGCCGCCTCCGTCGCACCGGGGCACGGCGGTCTTCTGCTCGAGTTCGATCCGACCGACCCGGGCACGACGCAGCCAGCTCTTCCTGCCGATTCCCTCCGCAGTCTCGGTGAGGCACTGGCCGATCACTCTGCGGCGGTCCGCCCGTGGTCGCTCCGGCTGCCGTGGTTCGGGCGTGTGCGGCTCTCGATGGCGTCATCCGCCGCGCGGAGGGCCGCCTGATGCAGCGCGGGAACCATCCTCGAGAGCCCGTTCTGATCACCGGCATCGGTGCCGTGTCGCCGCTGGGACATTCGTTTTCGGAGATCGCCGACGCCCTCCTGGCCGGCAGGTCGGGCGTGCGGTCGATCGACCCCGGCCCCTTCGCCCGGGAGCCGGTGCAGTTCGCGGGCGCCGTCGCCAAGATCCCGCCGCCGGCCGCCGAGGTGTGGCCGCTCGACCCAGCCGCGTTCGCCGCGCTGCCGCGGCTCGACCAGCTCTGCATGAGCCCGATCGCCGCCGCCCTCGTCGATGCCGGCCTGGCGGCCGAGCGGAGATCGCGCCGGATCGGCCTCGTGCTCGGGCTCGGCGCCGAGCATCTGAAGGCCTGGGAAGCCGACTTCCTCGCCGGCGGAGGGCAGGTCTTCGCACCGACCCGCCCCCCCTCGCTCGTGCAGCGGCTGGCCGGCCTCTGCGGCCTCACGGGCCCCGCCGTCACGACGGCCGCCGCCTGCGCCTCGAGCGGCTACGCGCTGGCCCTCGGCCGCGCCTGGCTGGATGCCGGCTGGGTGGATGCCTGCGTCGCCGGGGGCTGCGACACGCTCAGCCCCACGTCGTTGGCCGCGTTCTACAACCTGCGGGCGCTTTCCCG
>CAZONY010000389.1:0-2734 GCA_964581215.1 uncultured Chitinophagaceae bacterium
GAGGTGAAGTGGATCGATCGCCCGGTCAAGGACGGCCTCACCCTGCTCCGGGCCGCGCAGGCCGGGGAAACGCCCCTCTGCTCCGTGGCCGAGGCCCTCGCCCTGAAGAACGACTCGGCCTCGGCGAACGCCCAGATCCTCTCCGCCCTCGGCCGGCTCCCGGACGAGGGCCAGGCCGACACGGAGGCCCGCATCGATCGCCACGTGACCGGCGACCTCGGCAGCACCAACCCGATCATGATCAGCACGACGGCCGAGTTCGACATCCTCGGCCTCACCGGGTTCGGACTGTTTTCCTTCGGCCGCGATCTCGAGCCCTTCGCGGCGGCTGAGACGGTGACCAGCTGGCAGACGAGCGCCGACGGCCTGCTCGACAGGGTCGTGCTCCGGGACGATCTCGTGTGGAGCGACGGTGCACCGATCACGGCCCACGACGTGGCCTTCACCTACGCCGTCATCATGGATCCGCGGGTGCCCGTGCCGGCCGTCCGCAGCGGCACGGACCAGATGCGCGGTGTTCACGCCTACGACGACCGCACCGTCGTGTTCTTCCACAAGGAACCGCTGGCGACGAACGTGTGGAATGTCAACTTCCCGGTGCTGCCGAAGCACGTGTACGCGGCGACGTGGGAGAAGGATCCCACGCTCAAGGACAGCCCCGAGCACGTCGCGCTCGAGCAGTCGCCCGTTGCCGGCGGCCCCTACGAGATCGTGGAGCGGACGCGCGGCCAGCAGATCGTGCTGCGGCGGCGGGAAAGCTGGTCCGTGGTGCGCGGGAAGCGGGTGCGCGAAGAGCCCCTCTTCAAGGAAGTGCGATTCCGGATCATCGAGGATCCCAACACGTCGTTGCTGGCGCTCAAGGCGGGGGACATCCACGAGATGATCCTTCAGCCGGAGCAATGGACCACGCAGACGACCGGGGACGACTTCTACCAGCGGAACACGAAGGCCACCGCCCCCGAATGGGTGAGCTTTCATTTCGGGTGGAACATCGACAGCCCGTTCTTCGCCGACCGTCGCGTCCGCCGGGCGATGAGCTATGCCTTCGACTACGGCGAGATGCTCGACAAGCTCTGCTACGGCCTCTACAAGCCGTGCGCGGGGAACTTCCCGGAGGATTCGTGGATGGCCCCGACGAAGAGGCTCGAGCCCTACCGCCAGGATCTCGACAAGGCCGAGGCGCTGCTCGACGAGGCGGGCTGGATCGACCACGACAACGACGGCATCCGCGACAAGGAGATCGGCGGACGCCTCGTGCCCTTCGAGTTCTCGATCCTCGTCAATCAGCAGCCGCTGCGGGTGGCGATCTGCGTGCTGCTCAAGGATTGTCTCGACAGGATCGGCGTGCGGATGAACGTGAAGCCGGTGGAATCGACCGTGCTGCAGGACCTGACGCAGAAACGGAAGTTTCAGGCGTACTTCGGTGGCTGGGGCTCGGGCACCGATCCCGACTCGTCGGAGAACATCTGGAAGACCGGAGCCATGCGGAACTTCGTCAACTACTCCAACCCCGAGGTGGACCGGCTCTACGAGGAGGGGCGTCGCGAACTCGACCGCCCCAAGCGGGCGGAGAAGTATGCCCGCATCCAGGAGATTCTCTACGAGGACCAGCCCTACACCTGGCTCTACTGGCGGAATAGCTTCTACGGATTTTCGAAGGACCTGCGGGGCTACGTGTTCAGCCCACGCGGGCCCTATCACTATTCGCCCGGTTTCAGCAGCATGTGGATGCCGCGGCGGGAGTGACAGGCGGCGCAGGATTCAGCCTGCGAGTCAGCCCGGCCGACAGATCGAGGTTTCCCCCACGGCTTTGGTGCTCATGGTCACGTATCTCGTCCGCCGACTGCTGCTGGGCCTGGTGACGCTGGTGGCCATCACGTGCATCGTCTACGGCCTGGCCCGCAATATGCCCGGCTCACCGTTGACGGTGCAGCTCGGCGAGGTCGATCCCAGCCGCAAACTCTCCGCCGAGGATCAGGAGCGGCTCAAGGAGATCTACGGCATCGACGAGAAGACCCCCTGGTACGTGGGCTACGCGACCTGGCTCGGCAACCTGGCCCGCGGTGATCTGGGCCGCTCGTTCTCCCGGAAACAGCCGGTCACCACGCTGATCGGCGAACGCATCGGCCCGACGTTTCTCGTCTCGGGCATCTCGCTCCTGCTCACGTGGCTGATCGCCGTGCCCCTGGGGCTCTACGCCACCGCCCGCAGCGGCACGGCCGACGAGCGGGGCACGAGCCTGCTGCTCTACGGGCTCTACTCGTTCCCGACGTTCGTCGCGGCCCTGTTCCTGCAGATCATCTTCGCCGTGTGGCTCCGCGGCACCCGCTGGGAGCTGCCGCTCTTCGGCATGACCGACCTCCCGGCCGACGCGGCCTGGCCCGCCCGTGCGATCGACATGGCCCGCCACCTGATCCTGCCCGTCACCTGCCAGACCTACGTGAGCCTGGCGTGGTACAGCCGGTTCATCAAGGCGAACATGGAGGAGGTGATGCGGCAGGACTTCATCCGCACCGCCCGGGCCAAGGGGGCGGGCCGCTGGCGGGTGCTCGTGCACCATGCCTTCCGCAACACGCTCATCCCGCTGGTCACGCTCCTGGGCCTGTCGCTGCCGGCGCTCGTCGGCGGGTCGGTGATCATCGAGCAGATCTTCACCTGGCCGGGCATGGGGCGGCTGTTCTTCGAGAGCATCCGCGAGCGCGACTATCCGACGATCATGGGGCTGACGCTGATG
>CAZONY010000390.1:0-2709 GCA_964581215.1 uncultured Chitinophagaceae bacterium
AGCACCTCGCTGTCGTGGGCCACGCGGCTGATCATCGAGCTCACCTGGTGCCGGTCGTAATAGGCCACCGACAGGCTCTGCAGCTTGTCCACCATCTCCTGCCGGAGCGTGGCGGTGAGGCTGCTGCCGATCGTCGAGGCCAGCCGCCCCTTGAGGACGGCGACGGCCGAGAGGAGCACACGGGAGAAGGCGAGCGCGAGCACGACGACCAGCAGCGCGGTCTTGAAGTCGGGCTGGGGAACTCCCGGATCGACGGGCGACGTCACCGACAGGATGTCGTCGACCATGTATTGCTGGAGTTTTGGCGGCACGAGCTCGGCGACGACGCCGACGAGCGTGAGGAGGCCCAGCAGCACCGCGCCCCGGGCGTAGGGGGCGATCAGCTCCACCACCCGCTGCAGAATCCGCCCCTTCTGCATGCACCGCGGGCAGGAATCGTCGATCGCGGCCAGGCGCAGGCCGCACGTGGGGCAGTGCGGGGGATCGAGCGGCGTGTCGTCGAACGAGGGCTCGGCCACCGCCGCCCCCGACTCGGCGGCCGTCTCCCGAGCCGCCTCGGCCGCCTTGGCCACCTTGTGGAATCGGGTCGCCAACGCGTTGGAGTAGCGAACCAGATCGACCCAGTCGCCCCCCGCGCGGACCTGGAGCATGCCGCCCCCCACGCCCGCCGTGGTGCGGATCCGATCGATATCGGCCCAGTCCACCTGCCGGAGAGCACCGCGCGGGGAGCACCCGCCGCGGTCCACCGGGTCGGCCGTCACCGCCAGCCCCGCGGCCGAAATGACCAGCCATTCCTGCGACGGCGTTCCGTCGAGGGCGACGTCGGTATCGACCGAAACCCAGGCCCCCGGGGGCAGCCGGGCCGGCTCGTCGGGTGATGGCGTGATGGGCGCCGGGGCCGTATGCTCCGGCAGCGTCGCGAGCGGCGCGTCGATCGAACTGTCCTCGTCCATGCGGAATGCGGGAGAAACCGATGTCCTACGTATCGTATCCGAGCGCTGTTCGCCGCGGTGCCAGCCGGGTCGGCTTCCTGCTGCTGGCGGCGCTGCTTCCGGGGTGGCTGCCCGTGGCCGGCGCTGACGAGGCCGGCTTCGAAAGCCTGTTCGATGGAAAAACCCTGTCGGGCTGGAAGCCCAACGAAAACGCGGATAGTTGGCAGGTGGTCGATGGAGCGATCGTCTGCCGCGGGCCGCGAAGCCATCTCTTCTACGTCGGAGCCGACGCCGCCGCGCCGGCCGATTTCACCAACTTCCACCTCAAGGCCGAGGTGATGACCCGGCCCGGCTCGAACGCCGGAATCTTCTTCCATACCGCCTTCCAGCCGGAGGGCTGGCCGGCGGTGGGCTACGAGATGCAGGTCAACAACTCGCAGCAGGATCCGGTCCGAACCGGCAGCATCTACAACGTCGTGAAGAACTTCACCGCGCCGGCCAAGGACGACACGTGGTTCACGCAGGAACTCGTCGTGCAGGGCAAGCGGATCACGGTGATCGTCGATGGAAAGACGCTCTTCGAGTTCGTGGAGCCGCCGGGGGTGACCGGCACGCGGAAACTCTCCCACGGTACGTTCGCCCTCCAGGCCCACGACCCCGGCAGCGAGGTCCACTTCCGGAACCTGCGCGTGAAGCAACTGCCGCGTTGAGGGCCAGCCAGGGAAGGGCCGAGCCACGCCGGCCTTTCACCCGGCTGTGATCCCGTAGCCCTTTCGGCTCTCGCGACCGAGGAAGCCGTTGGCCTGGGCATCGCCGACGATCTGCCGGGTCACCGGATCCCAGGACAGTTCTCGGCCGAGCCGGATCGCAATGTTGGCGAGGTGGCAGATCTCGAGCATCCGGTTGTGCGACCAGACGTCGGAGATCGGCTGCTTCCTCGCCCGCATCGCCTCGACGAAGTTCGCCACGTGGGTCGCGCTCACCGGCCCGCCATACACGTCCTCGATGGCCCCTTCCGGCAGCGGATCGTCCTTCAGGGCCTCCACCGGGGCCCCGGTGATCTTGCCACGGTTCACGAAGAACCGGCCCTTCGTCCCCTCGAAGAGGATGCCGTTGCTGCCCTCGCTGGTGATCACGAGCTCGACGTCGCGGGGCATCGCGGCGCGGATCGTGAAGTCCGTCGCCACGTTGTAACGGTCGTGGATCGTGGGATGACCGTCCTTGTAGTCACCCGGCAGCGTGTAGGCGACGGGCGTCACCTTGCTCGGACCGGTATCGCTCGCCCCGATCGCCCAGCAGGCGATATCGACGTGATGCGCGCCCCAGTCGGTCATCTTGCCGCCCGAGTATTCGTGCCAGTTGCGGAAGGAGTAGTGACAGTTGCTGTAGAGCGGCACGCCCCCGCCATAGCCTTCGCGGAGTTCCGGCAGGGCCCGGTAGTCGGTCGCCGGCGCGGGCCCGAGCCAGAAGTCCCAGTCGAGGCCGGCGGGCACCGGCGCCACGGGAATCTCTGGCGAAGGCTTCATGCCGTCGATGTGGCAGGTCACGCGCTGCACGGTGCCGATGCGGCCATGCCGCACCATCGCGATCGCCTGGAGGAACCGCCGGCCCGACTGCGTCCGCTGCATCGTGCCCACCTGCAGCACGCGGCCGGTCTCCTTCACCACCCGCTCGAGGAGCTTTCCTTCGTCGATCGTGAGCGTCAGCGGCTTCTCGCAGTAGACGTCCTTGCCGGCCCGCATCGCCTCGACCGCGATCTTCGTGTGCCAGTGGTCGG
>CAZONY010000391.1:0-327 GCA_964581215.1 uncultured Chitinophagaceae bacterium
CTCGGACTCTTGAAGGTCGATGTGTTGGGCCTCGGCATGCTCTCCTGCATCCGCCGGGCCTTCGATCTGGTCGAGTCGGCCGGGGGGCCCAGGCTGACGCTCGCCACGGTGCCCGCCGAGGATCCGGCTGTTTATGAGATGGTCTCGCGAGCCGATACCGTGGGCGTGTTCCAGATCGAAAGCCGGGCGCAGATGAGCATGCTGCCGCGCTTGAAGCCGCGCTGCTATTACGACCTGGTGGTGCAAGTGGCCATCGTGCGCCCCGGCCCGATACAGGGCGGCATGGTGCATCCGTATTTGCAGGCACGCGCCAACCCGCAGGCCGTG
>CAZONY010000391.1:337-2701 GCA_964581215.1 uncultured Chitinophagaceae bacterium
TGGCGGCGGGCTTCACGCCGGGCGAGGCCGACCAATTGCGTCGGGCGATGGGGGCCTGGCGGCGGCCGGGGCTGATCGAGGAGTTTCGCCAGAAGCTGGTCAGTGGCATGCTCGCCCGCGGTCTCTCTCGGCAGTTCGCCGAGCAGGTGTTCGGCCAGATTCGTGGCTTCGGCGAATACGGTTTCCCCGAATCGCACGCGGCGAGCTTCGCCCTGCTCGTCTACGTGTCGGCCTGGCTCAAGAGGCACCATCCGGCGGCGTTCACGGCCGCCCTGCTCGGCAGTCAACCGATGGGGTTTTACGCGCCGGCGCAGCTCGTTCGCGATGCTAAGGCGCATGGCGTGAAGGTGCTGCCGGTGGATGTGAATGCCAGCCGCTGGCATGCCGCGCTGGAGATGCCGAGGAAAGCCGAAAGCGGAGAGCCCCGGGCCGGGGAACAGCCGGCAATACGGCTGGGTCTGGAGCAGGTCTATGGGCTGGGCGAATCGGCGGGCATGCGGATTGAGGCGGCCCGCATCGACGGCCGCTTTCGGCTGCTGCGTGATCTCGCCCGCCGTGCCGGGCTCGGTCGCGAGTCGCTGTTGCACCTGGCTCGGGCCGGTGCCCTCGGCTCGCTTGGCCTCGACCGGCGGAGGGCAGTCTGGGAGGCGATGCGGTTTCTGGATCGTCCGGGAAGCCAGCCGCTTTTGGAGCAGCTCGACGAGGATGATGACGGCGACGACCACGAGGCGAGCGAAGGCGCCGTCTCGTCGCGGGAGCGGCTGCTGTTGCCGACGATGAGCCGTCAGGAGGAGGTGATCGCCGACTACCGCACCACCGGTCTCTCGCTCGTCTCCCATCCGTTGCAATTCGAGCGGGCGCGATGCACCGCACGGGGCATCGACACGATCGCCACGGCGACGGCCGCGCCGGAGGGGCGTCGCGTGCAGGTGATGGGCATCGTGCTCACGCGGCAGCGGCCGGCGACGGCCAAGGGCATGATCTTTCTGTCGATCGAGGATGAGACCGGCGCCGCCAACATCGTCGTTCGTCCGGATGTGTGGGAGCGCGCCGACGCCGCCGCCCGGCGGGCGGCCGTGCTCGTGGTGCAGGGCCGGATCCAACGCCGCGGCAGCGTGGTGCACGTGGTGGCCGCCTGCCTTGAAGCCGACCAGCCCGGCGCCTTGCCGAGAATGTCCCGCGATTTTTGTTGATCGCCGCGTGCACGCGGCTCGGAGGCGCCCGTGCCGCCTCGCCGGACGTTCGCTCAATGCCGGCACCCTGCCAGGGAAGCCCCTCGCGGAAACTCTCGATGATGGACAACTTCTCGTCTTTGCGTAGAACACACGACATGGATGACGCTGTGATCGAAACGAATTTGGGCATCGGCACGCTCTCGCGCGGCAAGGTGCGGGACTGCTACCGGCTACGGGATTCTCGTGACGGCGACGTGATGCTGATCGTGAGCACCGACCGGATCAGTGCCTTCGATTGGATCCTCCCCACGCCGATCCCCGGCAAGGGCAAGGTGCTCACCGCCATCTCGGCCTTCTGGTTTGATTGGCTCTCCTCGGGGCCCGATCCTGTCGCCCACCACCTGATCACCACCGATGTCGAGGCGATGAACCTGCCGGCGTCGGTGGATCGCGAGCCACTTCGCGGTCGCACGATGCTCGTGCGGGCGAGTTCCGTGATTCCGTTCGAGTGCGTCGTCCGCGGTTGGCTCGCCGGCTCGGGATTGGCCGAGTACCGACACAGCGGCACCGTGTGTGGCGAGCCGCTGCCCCCCGGCCTCGCGGCCGGTGATCCGCTGCCGGAGCCGATCTTCACACCGGCCACGAAGGCGGAAACGGGGCACGATGAGAACGTCCCCTTTTCGGTGATGGTGGCCGCGGTCGGGGAGTCGCTGGCCACCACGCTCCGCGAGCTGAGCCTCGCCGTCTATGCCCGCGGCGCAGCCCATGCCGCCAACTGCGGGATCGTCGTGGCTGACACGAAGTTCGAGTGGGGGCTCGATGCCGACGGCACGGTGCGTCTCATCGACGAGGTGCTCACGCCCGACAGTTCCCGGTTTTGGCCGGCCGCGGATGCAGGGAAAGGCCGGGTGCCCGATTCCTTCGACAAGCAGTTCGTTCGCGACTGGCTGGAGGCGAGCGGGTGGGACAAGGCCAGCCCCCCCCCCGCCCTGCCCGCCGACGTGGTCGCCAAGACCCGCGAGAAATATCTCGAGGCCTGCCGGCTGCTGACGGGCCGACCGCTCGGGCGTTGATGGCCGCGGAAAACGGGCGATCTGCCCTAGGGAACCGCGGTTTTTCAAACTAGACTCTCGGAGTCAACCTGGTTCGAACGTCACCGCCTCCGCATTCCCTCCGCCCATGCTCCGCT
>CAZONY010000392.1:0-2701 GCA_964581215.1 uncultured Chitinophagaceae bacterium
CACTCGGTGTAGGTGCCCTGCGTGTGGTGGAGGGCCGAGACGATGCCGGCGGTGAACGTGGGGGCTTGGTCGAGCACGCCGAGGCCGAAGGGGTTGCCGACGGCGAGCGTCTCGTCGCCGACGGCCAGGGCGTCGGAGTCGCCGAGTTCGAGGTGCGGAACGGTCTGTCCCTCCTTGAGCTCCAATTGGAGCGCGGCCAGGTCGCCATAGGGGTCGGTGCCGAGGAGCTTGGCGCGGAACGAGCTGCCGTCGCCGAGCCGAACGGTGTAGGACCGCTTGCCCTCAATGACATGGTCGTTGGTGAGCACAAGACCGTCGGGACGGATCACGACGCCGCTGCCCCCCTCCACGAATACGAAGGCCGGGCGGACCTTGACGCACAGCTCCACGAGGTCGGACCCGGCGGCGGCCTGGGCTGCGATGCCCAGGGTCAGCAGGGCCGCGAGGCGGGCGATCATTTGTTCTCTCCGAGCGTGACCTGGAGGGTGCGGGACTCTTCGGTCGAGAGCACGCCCTCGAACCTCTCCCCCGGCTTGAGCGACTGCTTGAGCCGCTTGAGGTCGTCGACCGTCTCCACCTCGCGGCCGGCGATCACGAGCCGCGGGCCGCCGCCTTTCCGCTGCACGCGGATCTCGACCACCTGCCCGGCCTTGCATGCTGCGATCCGCTCGGTGAGCTCGTTCCAGCTGTTGACCTCCACGCCCTCCATCTCCACGAGGACGTCGCCCCGTTTCAGGCCGGCCTTCTCCGCGGGCGAGCCAGGGGCGACGCCGCCCACCACGACGTTGTCGGCGAAGGCCTTCGACTCATCGGCCTGAATGCCGAGGAAGGGACCCGGGATCCTGTCGACCGACTTGCCCGACTTGAGGGCGTCGAGCACGTCGCGGATCCGGTCGGCGCGGGCGGCCATGCCGACGCCCGAGTTCGGCGCCCGGGTCCACATCATCAGCTGCTGCGGGCTCACGAGCCGGCCGAGGATCGTGTCGGGCTGGATCGGGGCCGTGGCGAGGCCGAGGAAGTTGCCGCCGCGGTCGAGGATTGGGCCGCCGGAGTTGCCGTAATTCAACAGGGCGTCGGTCTGGAACTGATAGCCACGGTTCCGCGAGGGGGCCGAGATGATGCCGGCGTTGAGCGTGTAGGCGGGGCTGCCGCCGGGGAGGTGGCCCATGAGGCCGACCGCGTCGCCGAGCTGCGGCGAGATCGAGTTGCCGGCAACGTCGTACCAGGCCAGGTCCTGGGCGTCGATTTTGAGCAGGGCGATGCCGAGGGGCTCGTGCTTGGCGACGACCTTCGCCTCGTGGCGGCTGCCGTCCCGGAGCACGACCGTGACCTTCTGGATGGCGTTGGGCCGCTGCTCGACGCCTTCGGACGACTCGGCGAGCATCTTCTGGATCGGCTCGTGGGGATCGAACGCCCGTGGCTTGCCGGTGGCCTTGCGGATGAGGGCCATGTCGCCGCCGACGTTGAACAGGCTCGTGAGCACGAAGCCGTCGGCCGAGATCACGAGCCCCGTCGCCGCCCCCGGCGGCCGTCGCAGCAGTTGGTTCACCTCGAAGGCCCGGGCGACGTTCAGGTATTCGGCGAACTTCTGCTGCTGCTTGGGCTCGGGCAGCGAGTCGTAGTCCTTGACGCCCGCCTTGAACTCGTCCCACGACGTTCGCGGCAGCTGCTCGACCGGGAACTGCCGCTCCACCTCGATGCCCGCAAGAAAGGCTGCGATCTCGGCGGCCGCCGCATGCAGCGGCCCCGGCGCCGGCTGCCCGCCGCCCGCGGCGGGGCTCTCCGCGGCCGCCGACTTCAGCGCGGCGAACTTCTCCAGGAGCACCTTCGTCGGCACGGCCGTGCCCTGCCAGCGGAGCGGCAGGGTGCCCAGCGTGATGACGCCGCAGACGCGGCCCGCACCGTCGATGAGCGGGCCGCCGTCGGAGCCCGGATTGACAGCCGCGGTCGTCTCGATGGCGATGCCCGTATAGGCGGCCTCGGGGCACTTGGGCACCTCATAGAGCCCGCTGACGAGCCCGCGGCTGAACGAGGCCCGGCCATTGGTCAGCAGCGCGTCCTCCACGTCGCCGGCCGTGTAGGCCGTGCTGCCGACGGACGGCAGGTCGCGGGAGAGCGGCAGGAACGGCAGCCCGGAGGCGTCGACCTTGATGACGGCCACCGCGAGCGCCTCGTCGACGGCCACGGGCTCGGCGTCGCGGACGACGAAGCCGGGGAACGTGACGCGGATCTTCGTCGCACCCGGCGGCACCACGCTGGTGGCGGTGAGGATGTGGCCTGTGGGGCTGATGACGACGCCGGTGCCCGAGTGCTTCACGAAGCCATTCAGTTCGCAGCGGACGCCGACGGTGGCTGCGAGCGTCCGCTCCGCCATGCTGCGGGCTGGGGAAGGATCGCGCTCAGCGGCGTTTTCGCATCGCAGACGTACCTGGATTCGGGGAGTTTTCCGCATGGGATCGGCCGCCCGCACCTCCGCCCTGCTCCCGGAAGCGAAGAGCGTGGCCACGGCCCTCGGCCTGGCTTTCGACGCCGGCAAGGGCATCCTCCGTCTCTCGCCCACGTGGGTGCCGCGGAGCTTCCTCCATCCCGGGAAGCGGGTTCGCCTGCACCCGGACGACTACTACGCCTACGGGCTCGACCGCGGCGGCATCGACGAGCGCTGGTTTGCCAGCACGACGGAGGCCGCCAACGAGGGCCGCGT
>CAZONY010000393.1:0-2325 GCA_964581215.1 uncultured Chitinophagaceae bacterium
GGGCCGCCGAAGCCTTCCCGGGGACCGCTCTGGCGGGGGCCGCCACCAGGTCCCCCCGGTCCGCCCCGCGTTCGCATCGCCTGCATCTGCTCGAACATTTTCGTGAGTTCGGTCCGATCGAGCTTGCCATCGCCGTCGGCATCGAACCGCATCGCATGCTCGATCATCCGTTCGGCCGACGGGGGGCCGGCGGGCTCACCACCCAGCCCGCCGCCTTCGCGGGGAATGCGGCGCTCGCCGCCGAAATCCCCGCCGGGTGGGCCCCGACGTTCGCTGGGGGCCGATCGATCAGGCACGCCGCCCTCGCCCCCCTGCGGCTGGGCGACGACGGCGGTGGCGATCGCCAGGGCGGTCGCGGCGGCGGCACACGTGAATCCAAGTGCATGCGACATGTCAGGTCTCCTCGAAAGACTCGGCCCTGCCCAGGTTCTTGAACGGCCCGCGGACCGTTCGGTTCCGGTCACCCGCCACCCTGCGGTTCCAGGGTGAGCGGATCGCGGAGCGGAAGATGGGTCACCCGCCCGCCGAAGAAGTCGTTCATGCTGGCCCGCTTACCGAGATCCCCCGCAGCGATCTCATCCCAGTTGCCGACCACGAGGATTGCCATCTTCTCGGGGTCGAGATGCGCCCGGGCGACCCGCCGAAGATCCTCGCGGGTGACGGCCTTCACCTTCTCGCGAAAGGTCGGCCAGAAATCGGCCGGCCGGCCGGTCCATTCGTCGCTCACGAACACGCGGAGCATCTGTGGCTTGCTCTCGAACTGCCGGGGGAAGGTCTCGATCAGCCCCTGCTTGGCCGTCTCCAGTTCCTCCTCGGAGACGAGGTCGTCGCGGACCTTGCGGATCTCGTCGAGCACGATCTTCGTGGCCAGGGCCACGGTGGCATTCTTGCTCTCGAAGCCGGCCCGGAAGTCTCCCGGATACCACACCTTCGGCGTCACGGTGGAGCGCACCGAATAGGCCAGGCCTTCGTTGCTCCGCACCTGCTGCATGAGGCGGCTGGTGAACCCACCGGCGCCGAGGATCTCGTCCAGCAGCAGGAAGGGGATCAGATCGGGATCATCGCGCTTGATCGACCGCAGGCCCATCACCACCTTGCCCTGCGGAATGTCCTTCGGCACGTGATAGAGGCCGGGCTCGAGCACGACCGTCGGTGCGACGGGATCGGGAGCCGCGGCGCCCCGCTCCCAGCCGGCCAGCGCCTTCTCGAGCGCGGCGAGCATCTCCTTCTCGTCGAAGTCGCCCGACACCGCGATGATGACGTTGCCGGGATGAAAGATCCGTCGATGCATGGCCTCCAGCTGCGATCGGTCGATGGCCGCCACGGTCGCACCGGTCGGCTGAGCGCCCTCGAAGTGCTCCGTCCCGTAGAGCAGCCGCTTCCATTCCCGGCCGAGGATCGACGTGGCGTCGTCGTTGCGCTGCTTCATCGCTTCCACCATCCTGGCGCGGGCGGTCTCGAGCCTGCCGGCGTCGAAAGCCGGCTTCCGGAGGACGGCCATGAACAGCCCGAGGCTCTCGTCGAGCGTGCTTTTCAGGCAATTCATCGCCGCGGTCGTGAACGAGTCGTTCGCGGTGACCGAAATCTCGGTCGCCAGAAAGTCGAGTGTCTCGTCGAGATCGACCGGCGAGATACCCTCCGCGCCCCCCTCCCGCACGAGCCGAGCCGTCATCGCGGCCAGCCCGGGAGACCCGACAGGGTCGAGTGAACTCCCTCCTTTGAAGGTCATCACCATGTCGACGAGCGGAAATTCGCGCGATGGGGCGAGGTAGACGACCGTGCCGTCAGGCAACTGCCGGCGGAACGTGGCGGCGGCAGGAGGGTCGAAGGCCAGCGGCGCGAAGGCGATCTGCTCGGGCCGCTCCGGGATCCCGGGGGAGGCGGTCGCCCGGGGGGAGGTGGTTCCCGGCGGCGTGGCGGGCTCGTTACGACGGGTGAAAAGCGCGAGCAGCGTCACGCTGCCGAGGGCCAGGATGATGGTGAGCGTCCGCGTGTTCATCGGGCGGCCTCCGGCTGACGGCGATAGATGGCGACGCTGCGGTTGGTCGGAAGAAAATACTCGTTGGCCACGCGGCGAATGTCGCCGGCCGTGACCGCCTCGTACTTCCGCGGCCCCTCGTTGATCTCCCGCCAGTCGAGCAGCGCCTCGGCGAAGGCCAGCTGGATCAGCAGCGACATGTTGTTTTCGAGCCGGCGATAGTTGCCGGCGGCGATCCGGTTTTTCACCTTCCGCAGTTCCCGCTCCGGCACGTCGGCCTCCTGCAGCTTCGCCAACTCCTCGTACCAGGCCTGCTCCAGCTGCTCCGGCGTCGCGGCGCCCCGCGT
>CAZONY010000393.1:2335-2681 GCA_964581215.1 uncultured Chitinophagaceae bacterium
CCGGCGTATTTCCGGGTATCGGACGACGCCCCCACGCTCGCCGCGATGCCCCGCCCCTCGACGAGCCCGGCGTAGAGCCGACCCGTTCGCTCGTTGAGGATTTCAGCGAGCATGTCGAGTGGATAACTGTCCTCGTGGCCGGCGGGCACCGTGTGGTAGCGGATCTCGATCGACGGCGGAAAATCCCCCGCCGCGTTCATCCGCTGCTCGGCCAGCTGCCCCACCTCCAGGGTCACCACCGGGGGCGGCTGCTCCGTGCCAGGGTCGAGCCGGGAGAAATACCGTGTGATGACGTCACGGGCCTGCGCCGGGTCGAAGTCGCCCACCACCACGCCGAACAGGTTGC
>CAZONY010000394.1:0-2639 GCA_964581215.1 uncultured Chitinophagaceae bacterium
GAAACTCTCTGCCCGAAGGCCCCTGCGAGGAGACGATTGCATGCCAGGGTTCAGGAACAGCCGTCGTTCTGGCTTTCGACTCGAGCAACTCGAGCGTCGCGACTGCCCGGCAGCCTTGAGCATCTCGCCCGCCACGATCTCGGAACGTAGCGACCAAGGCTTCAGTTCCATGGCCTTTACGGTCACGCTGTCACAGGCCAGTCGGTCGGTCGTTTCGGTGGAGTATTCAGCCTCAGCGCAAACGGCGTTGCTCGATTCTGATTTTAACATGGCAGCCGGGCGGCTCTTCTTTACACCGGGGCAGACTACCAAAACCATCACTGCCTCCATCCGCAACGACGTGCTCCGTGAGGGCACCGAAACATTTCTCGTCTCGTTGCGAAACCCGTCAAATGCCACCCTGGGCAACTCCTCCGCGGTCGGCAGGATTCTCGATGATGATTCCTACAAGCTTTCCATAGCTCCACAAACGGCGGTGAACGCTGGCAATACGGCTCTTTTCACACTGACGCTCTCCGCCCCAGCCACCAAGACGGAAATGGTCCGCTTTCAGGTCATGGATGGCACGGCGCACCGCAATATCGATTACACCGTCAGCACCGACAGTTACGTGGCATTGTCCCGAGGTCAAACCTCAGCCGTCTTCTCGATCCCGACCAAGACAACGACGCACAGTGCTTTTCCGAAACAGTTCACCGTGACCGTCACTCCTTCGGACGTCGCCCTCGGCCGTCCGCTGACAACAGCGGTGGTGATGAATCCGCCGGCCCCACCACCCCCGGCCAGCAACTTCCAAATCACGCTCGATTACGTAACCTCGGCTCAGGGCCCGGTGTCCCAGGCAATCAAGGATGCCTGCGTCTGGGCGGCTGACCGCTGGAGCAAGGTGATCGTCGGCGATCTCCCAAACACCACCCTCGCTAATGGAACCCCCGTCGATGACATCGTGATTCACGTCCAGGCCGGCCTTCTTGGTGGTGCTCCGAATGCCGCCGGCGGAACCTTGGCCAACGCTGGCCCCATCTCATTTCGAGCAGACTCGGGCTTGCCCTACGAGGCGGCGGCAGGCATCGATCCTTTCGACGCCAACAATCCGCAGCTCCGCAACATCATCTTGCACGAGTTTGGTCACGCCCTCGGTTTTGGCTCCTTGTGGATTGAAAAAAATCTTGTTCGGAATGCTGGTCCAGGAGCGTTCACGAATGACCCCACCTACGTTGGCACCAACGCCGTGCGGGAATACAACAAGATTTTTGGGACAATTGGCACGAGCATGCCCGTAGAAAACGGCATTCCACCTGGGCAGCCGGGCGACGGCACGTACGGCGCCCACTGGCGGGAGTCCGTCATGGTGACGGAACTGATGACAGGCTATAGCGAGCAAGCGGGTGTCAGAATGCCGTTGAGTACGATCACGGTCGGGGCAATGCAGGATCTTGGGTATCAGGTCAATTATGCGGCTGCAGACATTTACGCCAGGCCAGCAGGGGGCGTGGCACCGGCAAGTCGCCAACCTCTCCCGGGCGGTGCGGCGGGCGGCGGTTTCTCAAGGCTAGCCGCTCGCGAAACTTATTTTTCTACATACGCCGGGGCGACGCTCTTCGATCCTACCGATCGAAGAAAAAGCCTTATGGCGAAAATCAGCTGTTTTTCGTCATAAGCTGGCAGACGTTTACGTAGCCGCTGTAATGGAAAATCCGGCCACTTCCAAAAGTCTTTCAAGTTCGGCTACGTGATTGTGGTCGGCCGTCTCCACCGTCACCTCGACCGTCGTTGAAAAGATGTCGGCCCGGGAAAACGCCCGTTCGTGACGGATCTCCTGGATGCTCGCCCCGGCCGCGGCCACGGCGGCCGACAGCCTGGCGATACCGCCCGGGCGGTCGGTCACGGCCGTCGTAAACCGCCACCGCCGGCCGTCGGCGACGAGCCCCCGGTCGATCACGCGATCAAGCATCGTGAGATCGATGTTGCCGCCGCAGAGCAGCAGCACCGTCCGTCGGCCGGCAAACTCCCGGCCGGCTTCGCCCATCATCGCCGCCAGGGCCGCCGCGGCCGCCCCCTCCACGACCGTCTTTTCCAGTTCGAGCAGCCGCAGCACGGCCAGCGAGATTGCGTCTTCGCCCACCGTCACGACACGGTCCACGAGCGGCGCCGCCAGCGGAAACGAAATCTCCCCCACCTTGCCCACGGCCAGGCCGTCGGCCAGCGTCGGCTGGATCGGCACCTGCACGGGCTCTCCGGCGGCGAGCGATGCCCCGAAGCTCGGCGCGGCCGCAGGCTCGACGGCGACGATTTTGATGTCGGGCCGCAGGGCCTTGGCCGCCACGGCGACGCCCGCCAGAAGGCCCGCGCCGCCGGTGGGCACGACGATCGCCTCGACGTCGGGCACGTCTTCGAGGATCTCCAGGGCCATCGTCCCCTGCCCCGCGATCACGCGGAGATCGTCGAAGCCATGCACCCGCGTGAGCCCCTCGGCCTCCGCGATTTCCATGGCTTTGCGGCGGGCATCGTCGAACGTGTCGCCCTGGAGGATGACATTCGCCCCGAGCCGGCGGCAGGTGGCCACCTTCACGAGCGGGGCGAACCGCGGCATGACGACGGTCACGGGGATCCCGAGGTCGCGGCCGTGCCAGGCGAGG
>CAZONY010000395.1:0-2632 GCA_964581215.1 uncultured Chitinophagaceae bacterium
GACGACGCCCGCGAGGTGCGCGACGGCCTGGAGTGCGGCATCAAGCTGCAGGGCTTCAATGACGTCAAGGAGGGCGACTTCCTCGAGTGCTACCGGATCGAGGAAGTCGCACGGACGCTGTCGTGAGTTCGCGGCGACTTCTCAAGGCGGCCGAGGCGGTGCGGGAGGTGGTCAGCATGGCCATCCTCACGCAGGTCCGTGATCCGCGCGTGCAGGACGTGACGGTGACACGGGTCGAAATGGCCCCCGACATGCGGTCCGCCGTCGTGTACGTGTCCGTGATGGGAAACGAAGCCAAGCAGCAACTGGCGCTTCGTGGCCTCGCCAGCTCAGCCGGATTTCTCCAGTCTCAGGTCGCCGACAAGATCGAGACCCGCTATACGCCCCGGCTGTCGTTCCGGGTCGATGACGGTGTGAAGCGTTCGTTGGAGATGGCCCGGATGCTCGACGAACTGTTGCCGAACACCGCGGACAGGCACGCCGCGGAGACCACGCAGGAAGACGCATGACATCCCCGAAGAAATCCGGCGGTGCCGGACATCCACAGCCCAATCGCCAGCAACTGGTGACCAAACTCCAGAAGGCGCTCAAGGCCAGCTACAAGCCCGTGCCACCGAACACGAGCCGCCCGGTTCTCGAGCAGGTGCTTTTCGCGTGCTGCCTGGAAAACGCTCCTCACGCGGCCGCCGAGAAGGCGTTCGCCACGCTCATGAAGGGGTATTTCGATCTCAACGAGGTGCGGGTGACGACGGTGGCCGAACTGGCCGAGTCACTGACGGGACTTCCCGATCCGGCGCGGGCGGCGCTTTCGCTGCGCCGCGTGCTGCAGGGCGTGTTCGAATCGACCTATGCGTTTTCGCTCGACCATGCGAAGAAGCACTCTCTTGCGCACGGCGTCAAGACGCTGGAGAACCTGCACGGCATTCCTCCGTTCGTGGTGTCCTTCATCACCTCGACGACGCTGGGCGGCCATGCCGTCCCGCTCGATCTCGGTGCCCTGTCCGGCCTCTACCTGTGCGGCATGATCTCGCAGGAGGAGTACGACTCCGGAAAGGCTCCCTGGCTTGACCGCCTCATTCCCAAGCGCGGAGGCGTCGAGTTTGGCTCCCTCCTCCACCAGTTCGGCGCCGAATGCCTCGCCAATCTGCACGGCACGACGGTGCGAAAGATCGTGCAGGCGGTGAATCCGACCGCTCTCAAGGAGCGATTCCCCAAGCGTGGGGCGGCCCTCCCGCCCCCCAATCCGCCTCCGCCCCCGCCGACGAAGGCCGGCCAAAAATCGGAGGCTGCCAAGGCCGAGGAACTCCGTCCCGCCGGCCCCCAGGCGGCGGCCCGCCCCGCAGGCAAGACACCGCTGCCCCCGCCCGGTTCCGGGCCGAAGCGGACGGCCGACGGCAAGCCCGTTGCGGGCGGCAAGAGCGGGCCGAAGCCCTTCGTGGTGAAGCCCAACGTGGGCAAGCCGCTCACGATCAAGCCCCCCGCGGCAGCTCCGGCTCCGGCGGCCACCCCGGCGGACAAGAAAGCCGGAGCCACCGGGAAAGCAGCGCCGGCGAAGGGCAAGACGAAGCCGGTGTCGCCCAAAGCCGGGAAAGCCTCCAAGCAGCCTGGCGCCGGTGGAAAGCGACATTCGGCACAACTCGCCAAGCGCAAGCCGCGATGAGACAGGCAGGCTGAAAGGAGTCGGACGTGGCCGGACATTCCCATTGGGCCAACATCGCCCGCAAGAAGTCGCTCGTCGATGCAAAGCGGGGCAAACTCTGGAGCAAACTCGCCAAGGCGATCATCGTCGCCGCGAAGCACGGCGGCCCCGATCCGGCGGCCAATCTTCGGCTCCGGTACGCGATTGACGCCGCCAAGGCGGTGAGCATGCCCAAGGACAACATCCAACGGGCGATCAAGACGGGCACCGGCGAACTCAAGGGGGGAAACCTCGAGGAGTCGATCTACGAAGGCTACGGCGCGGGCGGCGTGGCCGTGATGTGCGAGATCCTGACCGACAACAAGAACCGCACCGCCCCCGAGATCCGCAAAATCTTCGAGATGTGCGATGGCAAGCTCGGCGGCACCGGATGCGTGGCGTACCTCTTCGAGCGGAAGGGAGTGGTGCGGGTGCCGCAGGCCGCCTGCGGCGAGGACCGGTTGATGGAGATCGTGCTCGAGGCCGGTGCGGACGACGTCACGGCGGCCGATGACCGCTGGGAGGTGGCCTGCGAGCCCCAGTCCATGTCGGCCGTGGTCGATGCCATCCAGCAGGCCGGTCTGCCGGTCGAGTCCAACGAGATCGTGCGGATCCCCACCAACTCCGTCGACGTGGAGGATGTGGACACCGCCCGCAAGGTCCTGGCCCTCATGGAGCGGCTCGACGACCACGACGACGTCCAGAGCGTGGCCGCCAATTTCAACATCCCTGATCAGGCGATGGCGCAGATATCTTGATTGAGCGCGGAGCTCGCCATCCTGGCCTCGCTCCGCTGACCGCCTCCGCGACCATAGGTCGCTCCGGCTGAAGAACCCCGGGCCTCCAGCCCGGGCCCTGTCGGCCGAGGAAGCCCTTTCTCGCCGATGCGATGTGCCTGACCGCCGGGGACGGGCAAACCCTCCGCTTCGGAGGCGAGGATACGCCAACTCGCGT
>CAZONY010000396.1:0-1354 GCA_964581215.1 uncultured Chitinophagaceae bacterium
CAGCGCCCGCCTGCTCACCAACGCCCCGCTGCCCGCCTGGCTCAAGGAGCCGGAGGAGGTGAAGGCGGCGGCCCGGCGGGCGGCGGATCTCTGCCGGGCGCGGGGCGGTTCGATCGCGAAGCTCGCGCTGCAGTTCGCCATCGCCAACCCCGACATCGCGACCACGGTCGCCGGCAGCGCGAATCCGGAAAACGTGCGGGCCTGGGCGCGGTGGGCCGCCGAGCCCCTCGATGAAGAGCTCGTGCGCGACGTGCAGGCGATCTTCGCGCCGGTGAGAAACGTCGGGCACGTGGAAGGCCTGAGCCAGAACAACTGAGCCGGACCCGCGCATGAGAATCGACTCGCACCAGCATTTTTGGCACTACTCGCCGGAGGAGTATCCGTGGATCGGCGCGGGCATGGAGCGGCTGGCCCGCGACTATCTGCCGCCGGATCTCGAGGGCGTGGCCGGGCCGGTGGGCGTCGCGGGCAGTGTGGCCGTGCAGGCCCGGCAGTCGCTCGCCGAAAGCCGCTGGCTGCTGCAGCTGGCCGACCGGCATCCCTTCATCCGGGGCGTCGTCGGCTGGGTCGATCTGCGGAGCGACCGGGTGGCCGATGATCTGGCGGCCCTCGCCCCGCACGAGCGATTCGTGGGCGTGCGGCACGTGGTGCAGGACGAGCCCGATCCGCGGTTTCTGCTGGGCGAGGCGTTCGTACGCGGGCTCCGGCAGCTCGAACGGTTCGGGCTGACCTACGACCTCCTCCTCTACCCGATGCAGCTGCCGGCCGCGGTGGAGCTGGTCGGCATGCTTCCCACGCAGCCGTTCGTGCTCGACCACCTCGCGAAGCCGCGGATCAAGGCGGGGGAGATCGATTCCTGGCGACGCGACATCGAGGCTCTGGCCCGGCATGGCAACGTCTGCTGCAAGCTCTCCGGGATGGTGACCGAGGCCGCCTGGCGGCAGTGGAAGCCGGAGCAGTTCGTCCCCTACCTGGAGGTCGCCCTCGCCGCCTTCGGCCCCGAGCGGCTCATGTTCGGCAGCGACTGGCCGGTCTGCCTGGTGGCGGGCGACTATGCCCAGGTCGCGGGGATCGTCGGCGATTTTCTCGCCGCCCTCTCGCCGGCGGAGCAGGAATCGATCTGGGCCGGCACCGCCACGCGTTTTTATGGACTGACGACGTAAGACGGGCTTTCGGCCTGTCATCACCCACGGGCATCCCCATGCAAGCCCTGCTGCTGCAAGAACCCAAGCACTTCTCCTTCATCGACATCCCCGAGCCGTCGCCGCCCGGCCCGGGTGAGGCGGTCGTGCGGGTGCACGCCGTCGGCATCTGCGGCACCGACTACGGCGGCTATCTCGGCAAGATGCCGTTC
>CAZONY010000396.1:1364-2621 GCA_964581215.1 uncultured Chitinophagaceae bacterium
TTCAGCGACCCCCGCATTCCGGGGCACGGGCTGGGCGTCGAGGTCGTCGCCGTGGGCGCGGGCGTGACGACCGTGAAGCCCGGCGACCGCTGCTGCGTCGAGCCCTACATCAACTGCCAGACCTGTTTCTCCTGCCGGCGCGGCCACACCAACTGCTGCGAGCACCACCAGACGCTCGGTGTGCACTGCGACGGCGGCCTGCGGCCGCTGTTCACGGTGCCGGCCCGCAAGCTCCATCCCTCGCCCGCCCTGTCGCATGCCCAGAATGCCCTCGTCGAGACGCTGGCGATCGGCTGCCATGCGGTCGATCGGGGCGCGCCGCAGCCGGGCGAGCATGTCCTCATCATCGGGGCGGGGCCGATCGGCCTTTCGGCGCTCGAGTTTGCCAAGCTCTCCGGGGCCCGCGTGATCGTCATGGACATGGCCGCCAGCCGGCTCGATTTCGTCCGCGACGCGATGGGGGTCGCCGACACCGTCCTCGCCACGGGGGGCGCAGACGACGAGCAGGCGATCGCCCGGCTCACCGACGGCCGGATGTGCGAGGTCGTGATCGACGCCACCGGCAGCAGCGTCAGCATGGCCAACGCCCTCAAGCTCTGCAGCTTCGGCGGCCGGCTCGTCTACGTGGGCATCACGCAGGCCGACCTCGTGTTTCCGCACGCCCCGGTGATGCACCGCCGCGAGCTCACGATCCTCGCCAGCCGCAACGCCCTGTCCCGCGACTTTCCCCGCATCATCGGGCTCATCGAGGCTGGCCGGATCGACACCCGACCGTGGATCACGCACCACCTGCCGTTCGCCGACACGATCACCGTGTTTCCGTCGCTGCTCGACCCCGCCAGCGGCGTCCGCAAGGCGGTCATCGCCATGCCGTGAGCCGCGGGGTGCCCGGCCGTCAGCCGGGGATGTCGATCCAGCGGTCGAACGTCGCCGCCTGGCCCCGATGCCCCCCGGCCTCGTCGGTGAGGTTCCACACGATCGCCTGTTCGATGCGAAATCGCCGGCCGGACTTCGAGATGCGGATTCCGGAGTAGTCGTCCACGAAGCCGTGCGCCCGCGTGCGGGCCAGGAGCCGCGCCCGCTCGTCGCGGTGGACCGGTTCGGCCGTGAGCCGGGAGGGCGTGCGGGTGAACTCGTCCCACGGCATCTCCCAGAGCGCCAGAGCCGCGGCGTTGCCGTAGTTGAGAACGGGATCGGCCTCGGTGCCGTGGGAGACGACGACGAACGGCGCGCGGAAGAGCCGCTCGGCCTGGTCGG
>CAZONY010000397.1:0-2617 GCA_964581215.1 uncultured Chitinophagaceae bacterium
TGCTCGACGTCGATATCGCCATCCTGTCCGATATCGCGCGGCTTTCCGACCTTGGCGAGTGCATCGTGGCCGCGCCCGACGACGCCCCGAACGTTTCCGTTGCCGACTGGCAAACGATCCACCGCGCCTTCGACCTGCCGCTTTCGCCGCCGATCCGGCCCTTGGTCTGCGAACTAGACCTGCCACGCTTTCCACCGCGTACGATGGGATTCGAGTCCGGCGACGAGCAGATTGAATGGATGCTGCCCTATTTCAATGGCGGGGTGGTCTTCGCTCCATGGGCGTGCGGCCTCCGCGAGCTTTGGGCGCAGAACATCACCCGGATCGCCGGACTCTTTGCCGAGAACGGGGCACCGCGACGCTGGCTTCACCACAGCGACCAGGCGGCCCTCGCGATATCAGTCGCCATGCTCGAGCGCGACGGGCTGCCGTTTCGTCGGCTTCCCGACGCGTTCAACGCCCGCTGGCAGCACCTGTATGCGGGCGTGCCTGCCGAGGATGAGATCGCCGTCATGCATTGTTGCTGGAATTTTCTTTCGTCGATCGGCGCTGGCCCGGTCACGGCGGCGGCACTGGACGAGTCGGTCCATGCCTTCTTCCACAGCAAGCTCCGGCACCGGTTCTGGAAACTTGTTTGGGGCGACTGCTTGAGACTGCGGCCATGGGCAGCCCATCATCGCTACCACCAGGGCATGGCCCGGGTGACGCACATCTGCCGACGCATCCAAGAGGCATGTGCCGTTCACGCTACGCCCCACCTTCCGACGCCAGCGACGCCCGCCTCACCGGCGGCGTGAGTCACACACGCTCCATCACGTGGGTGGAGAGCACCTGCCGGTAGCAGGCGACGTATTTCCGCGCTACCTCGGGCCAGTCATGCACGGTCGCGGTCTCGAGGCTGCGGCGGCGCAGCCGCTGTTCCAGCGTGGTGTCGTCGAGCACCGTCCGCAACGCGGCCGCCAGTGCCTCGGGCGACTCTGGTGCGCAGAGGATTCCGGCATCGCCTCCCTGGAGGAGTTCACGGTTGCCGCCGACGTTCGTCGCCACGACTGGCGTACCGCTGGCAAAGGCCTCGAGGATGACGTTGGCAAAGGGTTCGCGACGGGAGGGACACACGAAGAGCTTCGCGGAGCGGTAGAGCGAAACCTTCCTCGCGCCGGTCACGTTTCCCAGGAGGTGAACCCTTTCACCCATGCCGAGCGTTCCGGCCAGTGCCTGAAGCCGTGCCGACTCGGGCCCCTGGCCAGCCACGAGCAAATCAACGCCCGAGACACCGGCCAACGCAAACCCGCGCACGAGCAGGTCGAATCCCTTGTGCGGCACGAGGCTGCCCAGCCCCAGCACGTAGGGACGCGGATGGTGGAAGGGCTCGGCCGTCGCGAACGCCGCCACGTCCACGCCGTTATTGATCACGTGGACCCGATCCGCCGACACGCCGGCCTCGAGCACGACATCGCGCAGATACGCTCCCTGCGCGATGATACCGTTGGCCAGGCGCAGGCCGGCAAGCATCCGGCGTTCGAGCCGCGGGGAGGAGCGAATCGTGTCACCGGGAAGGACGTCGGCTCCGTGCGGCCGAACGATGTAGGGCAGGCCGGTCAGCCGACGCAGCGTGCGGGCCACGTAGGCCGGCGGGTAGGCCGAATGGCAGTGAACAAGATCGAAGTGGTGCCGCCTGTGCAAGAGGAGGAGCCGTGGTAGCAGCAGCCGCGTGCCCAACTGCTTGGAGCGGGCCCGCCGATGCCGTACGACCGGATAGGGAAACACGCCGTCATCCCAGGCACCGCGGGCCGCCGGTGCGACGACGAGCGGGCGATGCCCGAGTTCGAGCAGCGTGCGGGCGAGCTGATCGAGCACCGTCTGGGCTCCGCCAATGACGGGCAGAGCCACGTCGGCGTAGAGGCAGATCGAGAGCGGTCGCTGCCCGTCGTCCATGAGAACCCATCAGGCTGAGTGAGAGGCGCAGACTGGCGATCGATGCTGCCCAACCTTAGGAACAGCATTTCTAGCAGTCAAGGCAGGCTTCCTGGGAAAACCTGGTCGTCACGGAGATCTGCGCAGGGGAGGAGAATCGGCCTGGCATCGATGCAGCGCTGTCGCCTATTTCCTTGCTGAACACCGCTGGGTGCGAGGTCATCGCGAACCATGTCGAAGCAAATTCTTGTGACGGGCTGTGCGGGCTTCATTGGCTACCACGTCGCCCAGCGTCTTCTCGCAGACGGCGTAACGGTCGTCGGCCTCGACAACCTCAACGCCTACTACTCTCCCCAGCTCAAGCAGGATCGGCTCACGGAGCTGCAGCACAGCGACCGTTTCACGTTCCACAGGCTCGATCTCATCGAGAGGGATGCCATCGCCGCCCTCGTCAACGACGTCCAGCCACACTGTGTCGTCCATCTGGCCGCCCAGGCAGGCGTTCGCTGGTCGATCGAGAACCCCTGGGCCTACGTGGACTCGAATCTGGTCGGCTTCCTCTCGATCCTCGAGGCCTGCCGGCACGCTCAGATCGGCCACCTGATCTATGCCTCCTCGAGCAGCGTCTACGGATCGAACACGAAGCTCCCGTTCGCGGTCGAGGACAACGTCGATCATCCGGTGAGCCTCTATGCGGCCACGA
>CAZONY010000398.1:0-388 GCA_964581215.1 uncultured Chitinophagaceae bacterium
CCGGATCGATTACGTGCAAACCGGCGGGCCCGCCGACGTGGCCAGCATGCAGGAATTCCATACGGTGCATCGGTTCATCAAGCACCTCCCGGCGAAGGAGCGGCAGCACTTCATCTGGGACAAGATCATCTATGCCAACCCGATCAAGCCGATCGAGACGCTGCACGAACTCGACCGCTACAAGCCGCTCGTCACCTACGACAACCAGGAGGAGGTGAAGAAGATTGCCAAGCACGCCCCGCATGCCGGCCTGGCCCTGCGGCTCCGCGTGCCGAACACCGGATCGATGGTGGAACTGTCGAGCAAGTTCGGCGCGCTGCCGGGCGAGGCGGTCGATCTGATCCGGTACGCCCACGACCATGGCCTCGTCGTGGAGGGCCTCTCCTTT
>CAZONY010000398.1:398-2610 GCA_964581215.1 uncultured Chitinophagaceae bacterium
GCAGCCAGTGCACGAACCCGCAGAACTACATCCAGGCGATCCACCTCTGCGCCAACATCTTTGCCGAGGCGAAGTCGCGGGGCTTTACGCTCAAGCTGCTCGACATCGGGGGAGGCTTTCCGGCGGCCTATGACCCGAGCGTGCCGAAATTTGGCTCGCTGGCGAAGAAGATCAACCACGAGATCGATCGCCTCTTCCCCAAGGAGGTCGAAATTCTCGCCGAGCCGGGGCGGTTTCTCGTGGCCTCGGCGGGCCACGCGGTGTCGAAGATCATCGGCAAGGCGTTCCGCAACGAGAAGCTGTGCTACTACGTGGATGATGGCGTCTACCACACCTATTCAGGCGTGATCTTCGATCACTGCACCTACCACCTGAAGAGCTTCAAGAAGGGCGCTACGCAGCTCTGCGCCGTCTTCGGTCCTACCTGTGATGCGCTCGACACGATCAGCCTGGCCGAGCAGCTTCCGGAGCTGGAGATCGGGGACTACCTCTACAGCGAGAACATCGGCGCCTACTCGGCCGCCAGCAGCACCCACTTCAACGGCTTCCCGCCGGCGAAGGTGGTGCATGTGAACCAGTGATACGCGGCCGCCGCCGTCGTGGCCGGCGGCCGCTTGGCGGGCCTCCGCCCGCTGGTGCTCACCCGGCCCTCCGGGCCTGGCGTTTCGGGAGGCGCGGCCTCCGCCCGCTGAGACCGGGAGGTGAAGGGACGCCCACGCCCCGGGAGCCGGCGTTGCTGGCGAGCGAAGGTATGGATACCGGGAGCGCGGCCAGCAGCGAGTGAGCGGAGGGCAGGATGCCCGTAGCGAACGTCCGGCGACGGGGCGTGGGCGCCCCTTCACCGGCACGCCGCAGGTTGGCAAGCCCCCCACGCGGCGAGGCACGTCAGGGGCGGACGGCCTCGATGAGGTGGTACGTCTTCACCTCCTCGCGGGCCACGTCCTGCCACGTCAGCGGGAGCCGCTCGAGGTACCACGAGGGCTGCTTCGTCACCACGAGCAGCGTTCCGCCCGGGGCCAACGCCCACCAGGCCGACTCGACGAAGCGTTCGGCGATACGGAAGTCGGCGTAGTAGGGGGGATTCGCCAGCACGAGATCGTAGGTGCCCGGGTCGGGGACCTCCCCGGCGGCTTCGAGCGCCACCGTGACGTTCGCCAGGCCGTTGATCTCGGCTCCGCGTCGCGTGCACTCCACCGCCCGGGCCGACGAATCGATGGCGTGCACCCGCACCGTCGGATGGCGGGCAGCGAGGCCGATCGCCACGCAGCCCGACCCACAGCCGATGTCGAGCACGTGTGTGTCGGGAGCGACGTCCACCGCGTTGAGCAGGTGGCGGGCGCCGGGGTCGATCCGCCGATGGGCGAATACGCCGGGCCGCGTGACGGCCGTCAGCAGGCGGTCTCGATCCCGAAACACGACGCGGCAGGAAAAATCGCGGACCTTCGTCAACTCGCGCGTCTTCTCCACGATGTAGGCGATGGACCTGGGTTTCGCCTCCGACGCCGGTCGCACCCGGACCGTCTCGCCCGTCTCGGCCAGCTGCCCGCGGAGCCACGTGTCCCGCGGATGATCGATCGCCGCCACGAGCCGGCCACCGATGGCGAGATTCATCAGGGACTGCTGGAGGATCTCGCGGGTGAGTTCGGCCTCGCCGTCCTTCGAGAGCGGCAGGACGGCCAGGTCGAATGGCCCCGGTGGCATGTCGGCCGTGCAGGCTGGAGTGAGCCCGGTCGACGTATCCCAGGAAGCAACGGCCAGGTCATGGAGGTGGCGATCGAGGAACCAGCAGACCGCGGTGGCGTCGGGCCGTTCCGCGGCGAGTGCGTGCGCGGCCTGCCCCCTGCCAGCCGTCGTGCAGAGGATACGTCGGCCCGGCAGCGTGCGGGCGACTTCGAGCGCGTGCGCTTCGGCGACCCGCGGAGGCAGAGGGTTTTCGTCGGACATGACCCGTCCGAGGATACCCCACGCATCGGCGGCGAACAGGCACGGAACTGAGGCCCGGCGGCCGTCGCTCAGAGTTCAGTCCTATCCCGCTGTGGGCCGTCCGTTGGGCCACGGCCCTGGCCACCCGGAACGAAACCCGGTCCGCCTGGGCCACCGGGACCACGGCCCTCGCGCGGCGGTCCAGCCCCCTCCGGACGACCGCGGAAGCCATCGGGGCCGCCGAAGCCTTCCCGGGGACCGCTCTGGCGGGGGCCGCCACCAGGTCCCC
>CAZONY010000399.1:0-2603 GCA_964581215.1 uncultured Chitinophagaceae bacterium
CGCCGCCACGGTGAAGCACTTCTGGCACGAGGTCGATCAGAGCGGCGCCGGCGGCTTCGTGGCCGAGCCCGAGCAAGAGTTCGTGAAGTTCGACCCGCCGGCCCACCTCGCCGGCGCCGACCGCACGGCCTACGAGAAGGGGGCGGAGATCTACCAGCGGGAAGCCCATTGCATGACCTGTCACCAGGCCCACGGCAAGGGCATGGGCGTCATCTACCCGACGCTGGTCGGCAGCCCATGGGTGCTCGGCAGCGAGGAGCGGCTGGCCAAGAGCGTGCTCCACGGGCTCTGGGGGCCGATGACCGTCAACGGCCAGACCTACGATCCGGCCCGCGGCGTGCCGCCGATGACGGCATTTCGCGCGATCCTGAACGACGAGGAGACGGCAGCCGTCCTCACCTTCGTGCGCAACACCTGGGGCAACAAGGCCGCGCCGGTGAGCCCGGCCCTGGTGGCGAAGGTCCGCGCCGCGACAGCCTCGCGTTCGACCTTCTGGAATCCCGACGAGCTCCTCGCCTCCCACCCGCTCGAGCCCGATCTCGTCGCCGCCGGCAGCGCTCAGGCCCAGGATTCCACGGCCAACGTCGCGCTCGAAAACGAACTGCTCGCCGCCGACCCGGCCGAGCTGGCCACGGTCGCCCGGGCCCGCGGCAACGCCGCCCGCGGCAAGAAGCTCTTCTACGACGCCCGCTCCACCTGCTACACGTGCCACGATCCGCCGGCGGGCGCGGCGCGACTGGGCCCCAACCTTCCCGACCTCACGACGACGCTCTCCGACGCCGAGGTCGTGGAGTCGATCCTCCGTCCGTCGAAACGGATCGACCAAAGCTATGCCCAGGTCACGGTCGTCACCGACGACGGCAAGCAGGTGACCGGCATCAAGGCGGAGGAGAACGACCGGGAGATCGTGCTCCGCAGCCCGACGCAGCCCGAGCCGCTGCGGATCGCCCGGTCCGCCGTGGACGAGGTGGTCGCCTCGCCGGTGTCGCTGATGCCGGCCGGCCTCGTGCAATTGCTGAAGGATCGTCGCGAGTTCAACGACCTGCTTCGCTACGTCCTCGAAACCCGCGGCCGCAAGTGAGTTGGCACCCGGCAGACCTTCCCGCGCACCGTTTGGCTCTTTCTCGGAGACTTCCCCCATGCGATGGTTCATCAGCGCAATGCCCGCATTGCTCGCCGGATGGCTGTGGATGCCGGTGGCGATCCTGGCGGCCGAGCCGCGGCACCCGGCCTACACCGATCCCGCCAAGGCGGACGAGGATTTCCGTTTCCAGGGCGAGTACGAAGGCACATTCGTCGGATCCGTCGATGGAAAGCCGCTGCGCGAGGTGATCGGCGCCCAGGTGGTCGCGCTCGGCGACGGCAAGTTCTCCGTCGTCTGCTGCCGTGGCGGACTGCCCACGACCGGCTCCTGGAAGAACGAGGAACCCAAGCGGGGCACCGGCACGCGCGTGGGAGGCGTGGTCAACGTGGAAGGGCTCGACTGGTTCGGCGGGCCGCTCCGCGGGATCATCGAAGAGGAACGGCTCAAGGTGCTCACCGGCAATGGCACCTTCGACATCGGCGCCGTGCTTTCCAAGAGGATGGGGGTGCCTTTCAACATGCAACTGCTGCCGCCGGGGGCCGTCGTGCTCAGCGACGGGCCCGGCCCCATCGACGAGACCGCCACGTTCGTGGATGGCCGGCTCGATGACGACGGATGGCTGATGACCGGGGCAACCACCCGCCAGGAATTCGGCGACGCCCTCTGGCACGTCGACTTCCGCCTCCCCTACCAGCCGCTCGATCGCGGCCAGGGCCGGGGCAATAGCGGCCTCTACCTGCACGGCTGCTACGAGGTGCAGGTGCTAGACAGCTTCGGTCTCGCTACCGGCATCGACCAGTGCGGCGCCATCTACGGCGTGGCCGTGCCGAAGATGAACATGTGCCGGGCGCCCCTCACCTGGCAGAGTTACGAGATCGACTTCACGGCCCCGCGCTACGAGGCGGGCACGAAGACGAAGAATGCCCGGGTGACCGTGCGGCATGCCGGCCGCGTCATCCAGGACGACGTCGAGATTCCGTCGCCCACGCGGAGTTCGCCGCGAAAGGAGGAGGCGGCGACCGGCCCCCTCCACCTCCAGGACCACGGCAACCCGGTGCGGTATGGCACGATCTGGGTGCTGCCCAAGAAGTGAGGATGGCGGGCCGCAGAAACCTGCGAGACACGCCATAGCCCACGCCCCTCATCGGGAAGCGCCGGCGAGGTCCCGTGCGACATCGGCAAGAGCGCTCACAAGCGGCGAGTGCAGAGGATGCCCGCGCTTCTCCATTTCCTTTGCATAACCGGTATACGGCGGATGTTTCTCGTCGGGCTTGAACTGTGCCATCACATGGCCATGGAGATCGAGCACGGGGACGCCGTATCTCGCCATCACGCGGGCGGCGATGGCGTTGTATTCCTCCTCCGCACCGGGATCGAAAAGGTTCCCCTGATAGCTTGGGAAGAAGTTGACGTTGACCATGGGCGTGGTGTTTCCCCAGATCAACTTGGCTTTGGTCGTCGCGAGCCGCTGCACGAGTGCATCCATCTGTTTTTCATATTGGGCCGGCGTCGAGACGCG
>CAZONY010000400.1:0-2594 GCA_964581215.1 uncultured Chitinophagaceae bacterium
TGCGGAGCCCTCTACCACGCGATTCACGGCCTGCTGCTCTACCGCGAACGGGCCTGCCGAGCCGAGGGAACGGCCTCGGCGTTTCTCCGCAGGTAGGCCACGTGGTATCGTCACGGATGCCATGCACGGCCTCATCTTCTTCTATATTCAGAAATTCGCCGACGTCGCCTCGGCCGGCTCGACCTCCTGGTCGAAGCTCCGGTCCACCGTGACCACGAGCCATGAAAAGTATCTGCCGTCGGGCGTCTATCCCGATGCCGAGGCGGTGCACCTGCTCGAATCGATCGCCCAGTCGGCTGACCAGCCGCTTCCCACGATCGTGGAGCGGTTCGGGGAATTTCTCGGGCCCCAGCTCGTGAAGGTAGCAGCGAAGCAGGTGAATCCCGCCTGGACCGCACTCGACCTGATCGAGAACACCGAGGCGATCATCCACACGATGATCCGCGCCACGAACCCCGGCGCCCGCCCCCCGGTGCTCGACACCGTCCGGCAGTCTCCGCACGAACTCACGCTCATCTATTCGTCGGAGCGGCAGCTCTGCGGCCTCGCCCGCGGTTTGATTCGCGGCATCGGTAGGCACTACGGCGAGGATCTGTCGATCGAGGAAACCTCCTGCATGCATCATGGCGCGCCGTTCTGCACGCTCGTGATCCACAGCGGCAGGCCCGACACCCACGACCAGGCCTCGCCGCTCCACGAGACGCTCGATCTGCCGGGGCCCGCGCCCCTCGCCCGCACCGCAGCGGCGGCCACCTGGGCAGGCGGAGCGCCGCCGCCCCGGATCGGCGGATACGCGGTGCTGGGCGACATCGGCCGCGGCGGCATGGGGCGGGTGTATCTTGCCCGGGATGACCAGCTGCAGCGCGACGTCGCCATCAAGGTGATGCACACCCACCGGGCCGGCAACGCCTCGGCCCGGCAGCGGTTTCTCAAGGAGAGCCGGGCGACGGCCGCGATCGACCATCCTCACATCGTCACCATCTACCACGTGGGCGAGCACGAGGGACTGCCCTATCTCGTGATGCAGCGGCTGGAGGGCCGCACGCTGCACGACCATCGCGAGGAACGTGGCCGGCTGCCCGTCGCCGAGGCCCTGCGGATCGCCCGGGAGATCGCCGCCGGCCTCGCCGCCGCACACGGCCGGAACCTGATCCACCGCGACATCAAGCCGGGCAACATCTTCCTCGAGGGGGCCGACAAGCGGGTGAAGATCATCGACTTCGGCCTTGCGATGGACACCACCGACGAGGCCACGAAGCTCACGATCGACGGCTCGCTCGTCGGCACGCCGGCCTACATGTCGCCCGAGCGGATCAACTCGCAGCCGATCGACGCCCAGAGCGACATCTTCAGCCTCGGCGTCATCCTCTACGAACTGCTGACCGGCCGGCTCCCCTTCGAGGGCAAATCGCTCGTGGCCACGCTCACGGCGATCGCGCGGGGAGAGGCCCATCCGGTGCGTGAGGTCGCCCCCGACGTTCCCGCTGCCGTCGCCGATCTGACAATGCGGCTGATCGCTCACGACGCGCGGAATCGCCCCGCGACGGCCGCCGCCATCGTCGAGGAGATCGCGGTCTTGGAGCGGCAATTCACGCCGGCGCCCGGGGCGTGATCACCTGCCGCACGGCCGCCGCGAGGGTGGCCGTATCGCCGCTCCACTGGATCGTGTGGCTCTGCTGCGTGGCGAGCTCCTTGAGCTGCGCGGTGCCGGCGGCGAACTCGTCGCCACCGATGATGAGCGCCACCGGAAATCCTTTCTTGGCGGCCACCTTCAGCTGCTGGCCGAGCTTCTTGGGCTCGGGGAAGAATTCCACGGCCAGCCCCGCCCGCCGCAAGGCCGCGGCGATCGAGAGATAGTCGCCGAGATGCTTCTCGTCGAAGTAGGCAAGAAACACCTCCGCCGGCGTCTCGACGAGTTCCAGCCGGCCGAGCTCCTCGAGCCCCGCCATCAGCCGGTCGATGCCCAGCGACGCCCCCACGCCCGGCAACGGCTGCTTCGTGTAGAGGCCGGCGAGGTTGTCGTAGCGACCACCGGAACAGATGCTCCCCAACCCCGGCAGCTCGTCGAGAAAACTTTCCAGCACGACGCCGGTGTAGTAGTCGAGACCGCGGGCGATCGAGGGATCGACGATGACGCGGCCGTCGGCCACGCCGGCCAGCCGGACGCCTTCGACGAGGTCGCGCAGGGCGGCCACGCCCGCCTGCCCGATCTCGGAGCCGGCGACGATCGCATCCAGTTGCCCGAGCACACTTCGGGCATCGCCAGCAAGCTGCGCCATGCCCAGCAGCGTCCGGCAGGCCTCATCGGCCACGCCATGCCCCCGCATCTCGGCCGCCACCGCATCGGCCGACGCCTTGCCGAGCTTGTCGAGCGACCGCAGCACCGTCGTGGCGCGGTCGGCGAGGCCGAGCTTCCCGAGGATGCCCGAGAGCACGCGGCGGTCGTTCACCCGCACGGTGAACCGCTCCAGGCCGATGGCGGCGAGCAGGTCGTGCACGACGAGCACCGTCTCGAGATCGGCCACGGGGCTCGTCGTGCCGATCGTGTCGAAGTCGCACTGCATGAACTCCCGATAGCGGCCCCGCTGCGTGTT
>CAZONY010000401.1:0-2593 GCA_964581215.1 uncultured Chitinophagaceae bacterium
CCCGCCACGCTCGAGGCGTTGCTCAAGCATCGCACGGCTCTCGATGCGAAGGCCGTCGAGCCGATCGTGGCCCGGGCCGCGGCCACGCTCCTTGCGGCCGGCAGCACGCCGGAAGACTGGGCGCTCGCCCTCAAGGTGGCCGGGCCATTCAAGATCAAGGGCGTCGCCCCGCAGGTGACCGCGATCCTCGGCGACGCCGGGGCGCCCGCCGGGCTCAAGAAGGCCGCGGTCCGCTGCCTCCGTGAGATGGGCGCGATGTCTGGCGATGCGGGCCGGGCCATGCTCGCGGCGGCGTCCGGCGACCGGCAACTGCGGGCCGAGGCGATCGCCGCCTGGGCCGCATCCCGCGACCCGGTCGCCTGCAGGTCCCTCGTGGCCGTCTGGGACGACCTCGACTACGGCGAGCGTCAGGCAGCCGCCGCGGCCCTCGCGCGGCATCGCGATGGGGCAGGCGCGCTCGTCGCGGCGATGTCGGCCGACGAGATCGAGGCGGACAGCCTGCCGGTCTCCACCGTGGCCGACATGCGGGCGGTGCTGGGCGATGACCCGGCGCTCGAGAGAATCTGGGCCGACCTCACGGCCGGCGCGCCGACCGTGCTGCGGCTGACCGGCGGGGATGCGGACGCCGCGGCCACCATCGATCTCGAGGGTCCGTTCACCGTGGAGGCGTGGGTGAACCTCGAGGCGCCGATCGGCAACCAGGACAGCTTGCTCGGGGCCGACGGCGTGCTCGACATGAATTTTTTCAACGAGCGGTTCCGTGTGTGGACCAAGGCGCGCAACGACATCGTCGAGGCTAAGGCGAAGACGGCCCCCGGCACGTGGACGCACTACGCCGTGACCCGCGACGCCGGCGGCGTGATCCGGATCTACGTCAATGGGGAACTCGACTCCCAGGGCGCCGTCCCCGATGCGACGCCGTATCGCGGCCTGCGGATCGGCTACAGCACGCCGCAGGGCACGGGCACCCAGGGCCGGATCACGGAGTTCCGGGCGTGGAACCAATGCCGTTCGGCGGAGGAAATCCGTTCCGACTTCGACCGCAGCTATGCAGGTGACGAGGCGCAGCCCCCAAGCCTCGTGTCGTTCCACGGCGGATCCTCGTGGGGCGACCTCGGCGGCAAGGCGCGGATCGAGCCGGCCCTCGACGCCCCGAAACTCATCACGGCGGCCGACGCGGCCAGTCGCGCGGAGAAGTTCGCCCGGTTCCGTAAGCTCGCCGAGTCGGCCGGCGACGCGGCGGACGGCAAGGCCCTGTTCACGGTGAAGTGCCTGACCTGCCATCAGCAGGGCGGCCAAGGGGGCAGAATCGGCCCAGCCCTCGACGGCGTGGGCCTCTCCGGCGTGGAGTCGCTCCTCCGCCACGTCCTCACGCCGAACGCGGCGATGGAGGGGGGGTACCGCAGCTTCCGCGTGGTCACCCGGGATGGCCGCGTGGTGCAGGGTCTGCTCGTGTCGCAGGACGCCGACGCGATCGTGATCCGCCAGCCGGAGGTGGCCGACGTCCGCATCCCGGCGCACGACGTCGCCCAGGCCGGCTTCACTGGCGTCTCCGTCATGCCCGAAGGCCTGCTCGAGGCGATGCGGCCCGAGGAGGTATCGGACCTCTTCGCGCACCTCACCTCGCTCACGACCAAACCCTGACGCCGCCGACCCTACGCCACCGCCCGCAGCATCCAGGCGGCGACCGCGGCCCGGAGCGACCAGAGCAGCGTCCGCAGCCAGTTCGACCGCACGAGCGCGGTGACGGTCTCGGGGAGATGTCCATCCCGGGCAAGGCGGCCGTGCAGTGGCATCTGGACGCAGGCGGTCGAGAGCCAGAGGCCGGCGACGAGCGCCACGCCCGCCAGTGCGAGGGAGGGCGGCACGCCGGGGGGCGGTGCCCAGGCCACGGCGGCGGCCGTAAGCCCCTCCGCAAGCATGAACGGGATCACGACGAACTTCGTCCGCTCCTGATGCGCGGTGGCGAAGTCCTTCGACTCCGCCCCGAGGACCCGGGCAAACAGGGGATAGTGAACGATCTGCACGAACCAGATCAGGCCGCACATCGCGGACGACGCGATCGCCTGCACGAGAAGCACTCCGTCCGTGGTCGTCACGATGCGTCGGCCTGCCGCTGGTTCGGTTCGGCGGCCCCCAGCCGGGAGCCGAAGCAGCCGTGGAATCGCCAGGCATGGTAGAGGATCAGTCCGAACGGTACCCACCAGATCAGGTCATTCGTGGGCAGCGTCACTCCGAAGGCGGGCGGCACGTCGCCCTGGAGCACTCCCATCACGTAGCCGAGCGGCCCGAAGATCTTGCCCAGAAAACCCACGAGGACGATCGGCCAGTGGCGCAGCGGATCGCGGGCTGCCGCCAGATACCCGATGCCGTACACGCCCACGATCATCCCGACGCACTGCCAGATGAACGGGTAGTTCGGCGGCTCCATCCCCGTGAGGTCGAACAACCAACGTGCATAAAGAACGGTCAAGGCGCCCCATGCCAGGTTGTAGAGGCCGGCCGCGACGAGCCATCGCGACATCCAGGCGGGTGCATCGGATGGGCCGTGCATCATGCCGCCTCGATGCCGGGGCTCTCGCCGAAGTAATAA
>CAZONY010000402.1:0-2582 GCA_964581215.1 uncultured Chitinophagaceae bacterium
GGGCCCCCGGCGGCCAGTCAACACGAACGCCCCGCCCGAACCCTCGGCCGAGATCCTGCGTACAGAGGTCGTTTGCCCATGAACGACCCCACCCGCCGCCAGCCCGATGGCTGGCCTGCGCCCGTTTCTCCCGCCGGCAGGGACGCCACCCTCGCCGCGGCCCGGGCGACTCCGTCTATGATGTCCCGCGGCGGCTGTTGGCGACCGCCATTCCCCCGTGCAAGGTGCCATACCATGAAGAACACACGATTTGCTCTCCGCCTGGCCGCCGCCCTGCTCGCCGTCGCAACCGTGCCGGCCGCCCTGCCCGTCCGGGCCGAGGAAGCCGGCGACCCCATCACGCATGCCAATGCCCTGTCGCAGGCGTTCCGCCGCGCGGCCGAGAGAGCCACGCCGAGCGTGGTCGTGGTCCGCAGCGAATCCAAGCCCCGCCCCGCCCCGAAGCAACGGGGGCCGCAACGCGGCGGCGAAAACCCCTTCAAGGGCACCCCGTTCGAGGATTTCTTTCGCGACGGCCTCCCCGAGGGCTTCGAATTCGGCCCCGGCCCGCGGGGCGGCATGCCCCGGTCGGGCGTCGGCTCCGGCGTGATCGTCGATGCCTCCGGCCTCGTGCTCACCAACAACCACGTCGTGGAGGGCGCCGACGAGGTGACGGTCGAGCTCTCCGACGGCCGTGAGTTCAAGGCGAAGGAGATCAAGACCGATCCCGACAGCGATCTGGCCGTGATCCGCCTGGAAGGGGCCAAGGACCTGCCCACCGCCCGGCTCGGCGACTCCGACCGCCTCGACACCGGAGACTGGGTGATCGCGATCGGCAACCCCTTCGAACTGGAGACGACCGTCAGCGCCGGCATCATCAGCGGCAAGGGCCGCGAACTGGGGAGCATCCGCCGGGCCAAGTTCCTCCAGACCGACGCCGCCATCAATCCGGGCAACTCGGGCGGGCCGCTGGTGAACCTCGACGGCGAAGTCGTGGGCATCAACACGGCCATCGCCTCCAACAGCGGCGGCTATCAGGGCATCGGCTTCGCCATCCCGATCAACCTCGCGAAGTGGGTGAGCGAGCAGCTCATCGCCAAGGGGGCCGTGGAACGGGGCTACCTGGGCGTGCAAATCGCCCCGCTCTCCCGCGAGATGGCCGCCAAGCTCGGTGTCGCCGACCGCAAGGGCGTGCTCGTGACGGAGGTGATGCCCGGCTCGCCGGCCGCCGAGGCGGGCGTGCAGGAGCTCGACGTGGTGATGACCTTCGACGACCAGCCGGTGGACGGCCCGCGCACCCTCCAGGAGGTCGTCGAGCGGGCGGCCATGGGCAAGTCGCACAAGCTCGCCGTGATCCGCGACGGCAAGCCGACGACCCTCACCATCGCCGTGAAGCCGCTGCCCGATCAGGTCGCCCGACGCGGCGAGGGAGGCGGCCTGCAGTCCGGCACGTCCGGCAAGGAGTCGTATTACTCGCAGCCCTTCGGGCTGGCCGTCCGCGACAAGGGCTCGGTCGCCGAAGACGCCTACGCCGATTTCGAGGGCGTGCTCGTCGAACGCGTGGATCCCGAGGGCGTGGCGGCCGAAGCCGGGCTCGGCCCGGGCGTGCTCATCCGCAAGGTGGGCCGCACGGCCGTGGCGACGATCGCCGAATTCGCCGCCGCCCTGGAGAAGGAGTCGCCCGACGAGGGCGTCGTCCTGCAGGTCCGCACGCCGCGGGGCAACGCCGTGGTGCTCCTGAAGAAGGGGCTCTGATGGCCCTGCTCGGCGTCAACATCGACCACGTCGCCACGATCCGGCAGGCCCGTCGCACGGTGGAGCCCGATCCGGTGTGGGCGGCGGCGCTCGCGGAACTCGGCGGGGCCGACGCGATCACCGTGCACCTGCGCGAAGACCGGCGGCACATCCAGGACCGCGACCTGGAGGTGCTCCGCCGCACGGTGCAGGTGAAGCTCAACCTGGAGGCGGCGATCGCGCCGGCGATGATCGACATCGCCTGCCGCGTGCGGCCCGACCAGGCGACGCTCGTGCCCGAACGGCGGGAGGAGGTGACGACCGAGGGCGGCCTCGACGTGGTCGCCCACCGGGCCGCCACCGCCGAGGCGGTGCGGCGGCTGCACGAGGCGGGGATCGCGGTGTCGCTCTTCATCGATCCCGATCCGCGGCAGATCGAGGCGGCCGTGGATCTCGGCGTGGCGGCGGTCGAGCTGCACACGGGCGAATATGCCAACGCCCAGGGCGACTCGGCCCGCCACGACGAACTCGTGCGGCTGGCCCGGGCGGCGGCGATGGTGCGGCAGGCCAAGCTCCAGCTGAACGCCGGCCACGGGCTCACCTACCGCAACGTCGTGCCGGTGGCCCGGCTCGAGGGGATGCACGAGCTCAACATCGGCCACTCGATCGTGTCGCGGGCGGTGCTGGTGGGGTTCACGCAGGCGGTGCGCGAGATGAAGGTTCTGATTTAGAGCGCATCCAGCCTACGTGTATCGCCGGCTCGGGGGCGGCAAAAGTCTCGTCGCAGGGCGAGGATACGCCCAACGCTCCTCGAGCGTTCGCCGACCCCCTCGCCTACCTTTCTCAGTTTTGCAGGTCGTCGCTACAGC
>CAZONY010000403.1:0-2217 GCA_964581215.1 uncultured Chitinophagaceae bacterium
ACACTAGCGAGGTCGCTTCGAAGACTGTATTCGTGAGCGGCTTCTCACAGTAGACGTCCTTGCCGGCACGCATGGCCTCGATTGCGATCTTCGCGTGCCAGTGGTCGGGCGTGCTGATGTGCACCGCGTCGATCGCGGGGTCGTCGATCACGCGGCGGTAGTCGCCGGTGCTCGTAGGGGCCGTGCCCTGCCAGCTCTTTACGATCTCCCGCGCCCGTTCGACCCGCACGGCATCCACGTCGCAGACGATCGCGATGTCGGCGTGCCGGGGAAACTCCTTCCCGACGCCGTAGTCGCCGTCGGGCACCATCACCCGCTTGTCCCAGCGCGCCCCGCAGCCGATCACAGCCATCCGCGGCCGCTCGTTGGCCGCGCGAAAGGCCGAGGCGCGAGCCACCGTGCCGCGACGGACGATCACGGCGGCGCCGACGCTGGCCATCAGACCGCGCCGAGTGAACTGGACCGGTGGATACATCGACGGGCCTCGATCTGGCTTGCGGCCACGACTCGTGGCCGCCTGGAAACTCTGTCGGTATGCTACCCGCTTTCGCTTCCGCAGGTCAGCCACACCCCAGCCCACCATGCAGCCCTCGAACACATCCTACGACGCCGTCGTCATCGGCAGCGGCCACAACGGCCTCGTCGCCGCCGCCTACCTCGCCAAGGCCGGCCGGTCGGTGCTCGTCCTCGAAAAGTCCGCCGACTTCGGTGGGGCCACGACCTCGAAGCGGGTGTTCCCCGACCACGACGCGATGCTCTCGCGGTATGCCTACCTCGTGTCGCTGTTTCCGCAGGCGATCACCGCCGATCTGGGGCTCGACTTCCAGACCCGGCGGCGGCGGATCGCCTCGTTCACGCCGTGGACCGATTCGGCCGGGCGGCAGCGGGGGCTCCTGCTCTCGAACGAAGACGAAGGCCGCTCCCGCGACTCGATGCGGGAGATGACCGGCAGCGACGCGGCGTGGAACCGCTACCAGCACTTGCTCGCGCTCCAGTCGGCATTCGCGAAGATCGCCTGGCCGTCGCTCTTGGAGCCGGCGGTGTCGCGGGAGTCGTTCCGGGCCCGGTTCCGCACGGCCGAGGAGCAGGCCGCGTGGCGGGCCTTCGTGGAGCGGCCGCTCGGCGAGGTGCTCGAGGAATACGCCGACCACGACGCCCTCCGCGGCCTCCTGCTCACCGACGGCAAGATCGGCGTGTTCGCCGACGCGCACCACGCGAGCCTGCTCCAGAACCGCTGCTTCCTCTACCACGTGATCGGCAACGAGACGGGCGAGTGGTGGGTGCCCGTGGGCGGGATGCGGAGCATCCCCGACTCGCTCGTGCGCCGCTGCCGAACGCTGGGCGTGACGCTCGTGGCCGAGTCGCCGGCCGTACGGATCGAGACCGGGCCGGTGCGACACCGCGTGCACTTTGAGTCGGCCGGCGTCGCGCGGTCGGTCGAGGCGACGCACGTGCTCGTCAACGCGGGGCCGCGGGCGCTGGCCCGGCTCCTCGGCGAGACCTGGCAGCCCGGGCCCGAGGACGAGGGCTCGGCCGTGAAGATCAACATGCTCATGCGGCGGCTGCCGCGGCTGAAGGCGGCGGGCATCGACCCGCAGGACGCCTTCGCCGGGTCGTTCCACATCGACGAGGGCTACGCGCAGATGCAGGCCTCGTTTGAGGCGGCCCGCGACGGCCGGCTGCCCGATCCCGCACCGGGCGAGATCTACTGCCACACGCTTACCGACGACTCGATCCTATCGCCGGAACTCCGGGCCCAGGGCTACCAGACGCTCACGCTCTTCGGGCTCGACATGCCCTGGCGGCTGTTTCCCACGGAGCTCAACGACGCGCGGCGGGAGGAGGTGGCGCGGCTCTATCTCGCCGGGCTCGACCGGCTCTGCGCCGAGCCGTTCGCCGACTGCATCGCCCGCGACCGCGAGGGCCGGCCGTGCATCGAGGTGAAGACGCCGCGGGATCTCCAGGACGAGATGGATCTCGACCAGGGCAACATCTTCCACAACGCGCTGTCGTGGTTCTTTACGGACGACGCGGCGCAGGTGGGCACCTGGGGCGTGGAGACGCATCACCCGCGGATCCTGCGGGCCGGCTCGTCCGCCTTCCGCGGCGGCGCCGTGAGCGGTATCCCGGGACGCAACGCCGCCCTCGCCGCCCTCGGTCGCTGAGGCGCATTCCGTTCAGCTGTGGCGACGGTCTAACCAACTGAGAAAAGGGAGG
>CAZONY010000403.1:2227-2576 GCA_964581215.1 uncultured Chitinophagaceae bacterium
GCGTATCCTCGCCCGCGACGCGACTTTTGCCGCCCCCGAGCCGGCGATACACGTCGGCTGGATGCGCTCTAGATCCCGTCCAGTCGGCCCCGCTCGTCGCTTCCTGATACATCGGGGTGACGCCCGCCAGCTGTCTCAGCCTGCGGTTTTAACGCGTTTCCTGGTACCCTTGTGGGAGTCATCGGCATTCTTCTGGAGCGTCCCCATGCAAAGGCTGCCCGCCCCACGTTGGCCCGGTTTCATCGCTTCGATTGTGGCCCTCGCGACCCTCTCGGGCGTCGCCCACGCCGCCGATTCCTTCTACGCCGGGCCGCAGCTCTTTTCGACGGCGCCGAATCCGGCCGCTTCG
>CAZONY010000404.1:0-2559 GCA_964581215.1 uncultured Chitinophagaceae bacterium
TGGGGGCGGCGTCGATGGCGATGCAGAGCATGATCGGCCTGATCTGCGATCCGGTGGCGAACCGCGTCGAAGTGCCGTGCCTTGGCAAGAACGTGATGGCCGCGGCCAATGCGTTGGCATGCGCCAACATGGCGCTGGCCGGCTTCGATCAGGTGATTCCGCTCGATGAGGTGATCGCCACGGCGCGTCGGGTTGCCAAGCAGATGCCCCGCGAATTGCGGTGCACGTCGCTCGGGGGGCTATCCATCACCCCCACGTCGCTGGCCATCGAGGCCCGCCTGGCCACCGTCGCCGCGGCCGGCTGCGGACTCGGAGGATGCGGCTGTGGCAGTTGATCGGGAGTCATTGGGCCGCCCAATTCTGGAAAGGACCACGTCATGAATTCCGCTTTGCGATCGTTCGCCGTCTGCGGTCTCGTCGCCGCCTCGTTCGCCATGGCGATCCCCGCCGCGGCCGAGCCTGAGTTCACCCCCGTGGCCGTGGGCGTCCGCTACCGGAAGATCGGCGTCTACGACAAGGCCCGGCTGGCTGCGATCCTCGATCGCGGCCTCGATGCGTTCTTGGGGGGCTTCGACCCGGCGCAGGGCTCGACGATGAAGGCGTCCGACTTCAAGGCGAAGTTCGCCGCGCCGCGGAATGACGTGACGCTCTACGAGGTGCAGTTCAACTCCGTCATCCCCGAATGGGACAACCAGCCGACGCTGGGCAGCGGATTGCTCGCCGTCCCGGAGGATGGGGCGACGTCGCATCCGCTGGTCAGTTACCAGCACGGCACGGTCTTCGGCCGCGATCAGGTGCCGTCGCGTCCCGACAACTCGTATGAGACGCAGCTGGCTCTCGCAGCCTTCGCCAGCCAGGGCTACGTGGTCATCGGCGCCGATTATTTCGGCCTCGGGGCTTCGCGGGTGGCCAATTGCTTCATCGTGCCGCGGGGCACGACGCAGTCGATGCTCGACCATTCTCTCGCCTCGCGGGCCGTGCTCGAATCGCTTGGTCAGAAGACGTCCCAGTTCTTCGTGTGGGGTTGGTCCCAGGGGGGCTGGAGTACGATGCAGTTTTTGCGTCGCCTGGAATTGCTCGATATCCCGGTGACGGCGGCGGCGACGGTGAGCGCACCGGTCGATCTGAACGCCGCCTTCCGCAGACCGATCACGAGTCCGCGGCCGCAGGATGCAGCGTGGATCAAGGGCTGCGTCAGCAACATGATCTGGTCGCAGGAGGAATACGCCCGGCTGCCCGGTCTCGCTGCATCGGCGATCAAGCCCGAGCACCTTGCCGCCTCGCGGAAGTTTTACGACGGCGAGCTCCCGTGGCCCGAATACGACGCCGGAACGCCCGGCGGCCTGGCGGGGCTCTTGCGGCCCGAGTTCATGGCCTCGGCGGCGACCGGCAACGGGCGTTTTTGGGACCTGCTCGAGGATGCCGGGGCATATCGCTGGAAGATCAAGACTCCCTTGCGGGCCTACGGCGGCGACGCCGACGAGGCGATTCCGCCGGCAGTGTCGCGGATGGTGTATGACTTCAGCCGGCTGCTTGGCAGCACGCAGGTCGAGTTTTTTTCGGCGGGCGAGCGGGCCGACCACCGCGCCTCGTACGTGTCGGCGACGCTGCAGGTGAAGCCCTGGTTCGACGGCTTCGTGACGGCGACGAGCAAGTAGTCGGCTTGATTGCTGGAAAGCGAGGTGGCCGCCGCCTCGCCGATGCGTCTCTCGGCTTGGTGAACCTGTTGGCTGCGAGCTGCTCAAATTTCTCGTTCAGCTGCGGTAACTATTTGCCGAGCGATGCAGTGAACCACACATCCACCTCTCTGGCGCGCACTGTAGTACTTTCTCCGGCGGAAACGATAGCGACTGGTAGCGTAACGATCACGGGTGTGCCGGTATCTGTGTCCGTTGTAAGACTCGAAGCGATCACCGTCGTTCCGTCCTGCTGCGCCGTGAAGCAAAACAACGTTAGAACGACTGAATCGCATTGAAGGCTCCAATCGCGTCTGGTGGCCACAGCGATGAGTCAGGAGTGAGATAGTCGGAGGCCTCCATCAACGTCAAGAGTAAAATGCCGAACCAGACGTTGTACTTGTGCGCCGATGTGAGTCTGAACACGGAGCAGCGCGTCGTGACCGAGGATGGGCACGTCAAGAACCTTCGCGGCGTATTCCCCGAATCATGCCTCCGGTCTCTCCGGCTTGCACCCTCGAAGCGGCTTGCAGGCACCCAAACGATGCAATGAACTCCCCGGCATCGCCGTCGGTGCCGCATGGCTCTGTGGCCGCGAGCCATTGATCAGGGCCGTTCCTGCAGGGGGAATTCGAACCCATGCGGCCGACAAGCGGCACGGCAGATATACGGCTGCCTCGCCGCTTTCAGCCGGGACTCACGCTCGAGTGTCCAGTCGGCTCGTGCACGACGTTCCAGGCCAGTCCCAGCCGTTCCATGACGAGGATCGCCCAGTAGGTGACGTCGATCTCCCACCAGCGGTGGCCGTGCTTCGCCATCCGCTGAAAGGCGTGGTGGTTGTTGTGCCAGCCTTCGCCGAAGGCGAGCAGCCCCACCCACCAGA
>CAZONY010000405.1:0-2558 GCA_964581215.1 uncultured Chitinophagaceae bacterium
CGACGCTCCCCGGGCTGGTGGCGGACGATCGCTACTACCAAAAGCTGCTCCCGCTTATCGGCAAACTGATCGCGAAGAACCGGGTGGCCGACGTGCTCGGGCCGATGCCTGCCATCACCGCCAAGCTCGGCGGGGCGAAGCCGGAGGTGCAGGCGCTGGCCTCCCAGGTGCTCGGCCAGGCCTATGCAGAGTTTCCGAAGACGCTGTCCGCGCCGGGTGGCCTGAATCTGTCGAACCGCACGGGCGCGCCGAGCCCCGTGACGTTCCTGGAGGAGGCGCTGGCGACCAACCTCGCCTCGACGGACGGAGGGCTCGATCGGCTCTACGAGTTGGCCAGGCGGCGTTTCCCCGAGTTGGCCCTGCCACACCGGGAGATCTTCCTCGGAGCCCCGCCGGAAAAACTCGGCCCCGCGACGCAGAAGGTCATCGGGCCGACCATCCTCGCGAGCCTCGTGCCCGAGCACGTGGGCAAGAACTGGAAGACGCTCCAGGCGCTGGCGGCGGCGGAGGTGAAGGGCGTCGCCCATCCGGGTGGCCGGGTGGACGCGATGGATCAGTTGGCCGACCTCTATCGTCGCGCCGGTGACACGACCGACTACGGCTGGCACACGTTCGGCCCCGACCGGCTCGCAGGCGAGTGGATGTATGTCACGTTCGATCCGCCGGAGCAGAAGTTATGGGACGGCGCGCCCCCCCGGTACCGGCCCGTGACCGTGCCCGAGGGCATGGCCGACTGGTTTGCTCCTGGCTTCGACGCCGCGAAGGCCGGCTGGAAGAAGGGGCTCGGGCCTTTTGTCAACGTGAACGGGAAGTTCGAGGCCGGTCGCTGCCAGGGCTCGCCCTGCGCGTGCGGCGACGCCCCCGGCACGTTCTGGGACAAGGAAGTGCTCCTCATGCGGCGCAGCTTCGAACTGCCGCCGATGAAGCCGGGGCACCGGTATCGCCTCGTGGTCGGCGGCAGTTCGCACGTCGGCACCGGCGACGGTTTCGAGGTCTACGTCAACGGCCGCAAGATGGTGGAGCTGAAGGGGCCGTTTGGCCGCAATTCGGGCGGCCTGCCCAAGGGGGCGTTCGTCACGAGCGACTGGTTCGACGAGTTCAAGAACGGCGGCAGGATGGAGGTCGCGGCCATCGCCTTCCTGAGTGCCCGCAAGGACAAGCCGAACAACATCAACATCTGGTTCGAGGAGATGAAGATGCCGTCCTTCGACGCCGCGATGCTGCGGCAGTGGGCGACGCAGGCGGCGATGCAGTCGGCCGACTGGCAGGCCAAGCAGGACCCGAACCGCAACGCGGAAGACCCCGAGGCCGGGAAGTACAAGTGGGACGGCACGGTGGCCCCCAACCCGGCCGTGCTGGGCACGTGGACTGCGGTGGCCGTGGTGCCGGCCATCGAGAGCTTCGATCCGGCCAAGCCGGTGAATGCGAACCAATCGCCGTTCAAGTCGCTGACGTTCAAGCCCGACGGCACGACGGACGTGCCGCTGCGGCTCTGGACGGGCGACACGCTGCTCGACCTCCAGTCGGAAGTCCACCGGCCGCTCTCGGCCCTGAAGATGACGGTGAAGGGCGACCACCTCTTTGTCGAGTCCGGCGGCTTCAGCGACAAGAACCCGGTCGGCTGGAAGTCACCGCTCATCGTGCTCCAGCGCGCCAAGCAATGACCAACTCGAGACACTTCGACAACGATCGTGTCTTTTCGTTGATCGCGCTGGCCGCGGTCAGCATGGTGTCGTGCGCCATCGCCGCGGCGGCGGCCGGGAACGTTCCCACGCCGCCAGACCTCACCGCCGGGGGCGAGAAGGACAAGAGCCACGACTGGCTGCTGGGGCCCACCGGGCTGCGGGGCTGGATGTTCTATCACGAGGGCCGCACCACCCACGCCCGGCAGATTCTCGTGACCGCTGTCGACTTGGGCTCGCCCGCGGACGGGATCCTCGCCGTCGGCGACGTGCTCCTCGGGGCCGGCGGCACGCGCTTCGACGGCGATCCCCGCATCCAGTTGGCGAACGCGATCACGGCCGCCGAGACCGAGCAGGGTGGCGGGGTGCTGCGGCTCACCCGCTGGCGGGCGGGCGACGCCGCGCAGGTGGAACTGAAGTTGCCCGTGCTGGGCACCTACGCCGCCACGGCCCCGTACGACTGCCCGAAGTCACGGGCGATCTTCGAGCGGGGATGCCAGTTGATCGCGAAGCGCGAGGATCGGTTCTATCCCAAGGGAGGCTATGGCGAAGGAATGCCGGGCATGCTCAACGCGCTGGCGCTCCTGGCCAGCGGAAAGGCGGAATACCGGCCTCTGTTGGCCGCACATGCCAGGAAAGCGGCGGCGTTGATGAAGGACGCGCGGGACTTCCACGGCTGGGGCCATTCCTATGCGAACCTGTTCCTCGCCGAGTATGTCCTGGCCACCGGTGACCAGGAGATGCTCGCGGCACTCGAGCGCACCACCATGATCGCGGTGGAGGCCCAGAGCACCTACGGCACGTGGGGCCACGGCGGCCGCAAGCCCAGCGGCAACTGCTCGGGCTACGGCGCGATGAACCAGGTGGGGCTGCCGA
>CAZONY010000406.1:0-2550 GCA_964581215.1 uncultured Chitinophagaceae bacterium
CGAGATCCTTGGCGCTCATGAAGACCACGCCGACCGGCCGACCCGTCTCCTTGTGGAGCCGGGCCGCGAACGCCGCCACGGGGCCGTCCTTGGGCGCAAGCCAGAAGGAGGCGAAGCGGTTGTGGGGCGAGAGCGACGTGGAGACCATGTAGCGGCTCGGCCGCGGCGATGTCGAGCGGCTGGCCTGGCGGGTCATCAGCCGCACCGGCCCCGCCGTCGCGCCGTCGTCGAGGATCGCCCGGTCCTTGAGCGGCTGCGAGCCCGGGTGACGCTCGACCGCCTGCCGGCCCGCGCCAGCCACGTACCACACGTCGCCGATCACGATGTCCTTGCAGAGCCGCTCGTGCACCTTCTCGCCGTCGATCGAGAAGGTCACGTGGAGCGTCTTCGGCTCCATGCTCGCCTTCATCGCCGGCAGGGTCACCTTCCATTCCTTCATGCCCGGCGTGACGGGGATTTTTTGTTCCGTGCCGGCGAACGAGAAGGCGATCTCCGCCTTGCCCTTCTCCTCGTAGCCGGGCCAGTCGTGCACCGCCGAGCCCCAGATCGTGATCGGGGCGTCGGCCTGGAGCACGGCGTGGTCGTCGAAGGGCTGGGCCAAGAGCGGCATCTTCCGGTATTCGTGGGGCTTGCCGACCGTGGCGGGATCGATCTCCACGCCGGCCACCTTGAGCACGCCGCCCGGCCAGTCGCGGCTCGTGACGAGCTTGTGGTCGTACTGGATGAAATGCGCGAGCGGCAGCAGGGCCTTGTTGAAGATGCCCGGCTGGGGCCCGACGCCGTTGCTGGCGTAGGCCACGCCGTGGGGCTCCTTCACGCCGGCCGCGGTCACCACGAGCGTGCTGCCGTCGATCCGCACCTTCGCCCGGTGCCAGACGCGGTCCTTATCGGCCACGTAGAAGAGCGTGACCTGCTCGGCGCCGTTCTCGATCACCTCCGGCACCTCGAGCACGTTGCCGGCCGGCGTCTTCGCCACCACGAGGCCGCCGTCGGTGTGGTCGAGCTCGACCACGACCTTGTCCCCCTCGACGCGATAGCCCTTGATCATCGGCCCGTCGGTGACGACGTCCTTCTTGCCATACTGGTTCTTGAGCGCATGGCGGGCCATCCGCTGGCCGGAGAGAGCCTTGTTGAAGTAGTGGATGCTGCCCGTGATGTCGACCTGGATGCCCATGCCCGTATTGGGAATGTCGCGGGCCAGCCAGGCACCCAGCCGCATCTCGGCCATCGGATTCAGGTCGAGGCCGTCGTTGGCCCCCGGGGCGTAGAACTGGTTGAAGTAGACCGGCAGGTCAGGCCGGTTCCACACCTTCCGCCAGCCGGGGATGAGGGCGTGGAGGTTGTCGTAGTAGGTGAGGCCGCCGCCGATGTTGGCGTAGCCCTGGTTCCAGATCGCGCCGCGGATGGCGTAGGGCACCACCGGGTGCATCCGGCCGTTGTACATCCAGCTGGCATCGCGATTGCCGTTCATGTTGCCCGGCGTCTCGACGGCGACGGGCTTGGCGGGCTCCTTCTTCGCGACGAGCGACGCGTTCTCGGCGAGCGCGGCCTCGATCTTCTCGGCGAACGACTTCCAGGCGGCCGCGTGCTCGGGCGTGGCCGGGTCGGTCTCGAGCAGCCGCTTGGCGATGCCCTTGTTGTAGTCGTCGCTCGCGAGGCCGAACCCGACCCGGGGCGTCCACGACTCGATACTCGTCTGGCTGAACGAGCAGTTGAGGATCCCGATCGGCACGTGGAGCTCCTTCCAGAGATCCGCCGCGAAGGCGAAGGCCACGGCGCTGTACTCGGAGTAGTCCGACCCGTCGCTCCAGGCGAGGGTGGCGTGCTCGACCGGATGGAGCGAGGCGAAGGAGTCGGTGATCTTCCCCTCGCGGATCGGCGGCAGCGGCGTGCCGGCGGCCTTGGCCTCGTCCGCGAGCTGCTTGGCCACGAACTGCACCGACGATTTCTGCACGGCCCACTGCATGTTGGACTGCCCCGAGGCCATCCAGACCTCGCCGACGAGAACGTTCGTGAGCACGACCTTCTTCCCGGCGTCGTCGGTGACGACCATCTCGGCGGGCGTCGCATTGGCCGTGAGCGGGTCGAGCGACGCGGTCCACTTGCCGTCGGCCCCGGGCGTGGCGGTCTTCTTCTGGCCGGCGAACTCGACCGTGATCTTCGTGCCGGGCTTGCTCCAGCCCCACACGGGCACGGGCATCTCGCGCTGGAGGATCGCGTTGTCCGCGAAGGGCGTGCCGAGCTCGATCGCGGGGGCCGGCTTCGGCGCGGGGGCCGGGTCGGCCGCGACGGCGCAGGAGACGGCGAGCCACGAGAGGCAGAGGGCGAGGAGGCGTTTCACGGTGGGCGTGCTCTGGGGGGTGGAAGGCGGGAAAAGCCGCCGCGAAGCAATACGGTACGTCCCCGGCAGCAGCATCCGCAAGCCGCGGGGCGAAACCCGTCGAACCCGGCCCGCACCAGGAAGCCAGGAGCGGAAGCGACTGGACTGCGTGGCGGAAGAAATGCCCCGGAGTCGGAAACTCCCACCACCTCAGCGGACCGGCCCCGCCC
>CAZONY010000407.1:0-2546 GCA_964581215.1 uncultured Chitinophagaceae bacterium
CCAGCGGGTCGATCAACGGGGCGCTGGCGAGCGGTCGCCGCTGTGCCGAGGCCATCCTGAAGTCTGGCAGCCGGTAACGAACGATTCTGCGTGCTGTTAGCGACGGTGTTGTTTTCCGGTTTTGCCCATATACAGTTGATTGAAACACTCGTTTGAATCCCAGGTTTCCATCCTATGGTCGCCGTTCGTCAGGCCGCTGTTCGCTCCGGGAAAAACGCCGCCGAGGATCCCCGCGATCGGATCCTGGCCGCCGCCGGACGGGAGTTCGCCGAGCGCGGCTACGAGGCGGCGACCGTGCGGGATATCTGCCTGGCGGCCGGAGTGAACGTGGCGGCCGTCAACTACTACTTTGGTGACAAGCGGCGGCTCTACATCGACAGTGTGAAGCATGCCCACGAGGAACGGGTGCGGCAGGTGCCGCTGCCGGAGTGGCCGGTCGGCAAGCCCGCCGCCGAGCGGCTCCACGACTTCGTCGCGAACATGCTCGAGCGGATGCTGGGATTCGGCCAGCCGCCGTGGCAGGTGCGGCTGATGATGCGGGAGGTGCTGCACCCGACCGACGCGTGCCGCGAACTGGTCGAGGACTATATCCGGCCTCATTTCGCGCTCTTGGTGTCGATTCTCGACGAACTGTGCGGCGGAAGGCTGTCGCAGGCCGAGCTGCGCCGCGTGGCGCTCAGCATCATCGGCCAGTGCTTCCTCTACCGGGCGGCGGGCGACGTGGTGGGCATGCTCGTGCCGCAGGCGGAGCTCTCGTCGCTGCACACGCCGGAGGAACTCGCCGATCACGTGACGCGGTACGCGTTGGCCGCGATTGGCCTCGTGGCTCCCCTGGCCAGCCGCCCTTCGATCGATACAGACACCGTTAACGAGGCCCTTTCGTGAGCGTTCTCCGTGCCCTGGTCGGTTGGCTCATCCCGCTGGTCATTTTCGGCGCCGGGATCGCGATGTTCCTGTCGATGGGCAGTCAGCCACCTCCGGAACGCAAGCGCAGTGAGGCGGCGACGGCGACGCCCGTCCGCACTCGGGAAGTTCGGCCGGCGGGCTCACGATCGAGGCAGATGGTGTCGTGGTACCGCTGCGTGAGGTGACGCTCGCCGCGGAGGTTGCCGGTCGGGTGCTCCACAAAACCGAAGCCTGCAATGAGGGGCAGTTCGTGGGCGCGGGCACGCTCCTTTTCGAGATTGATCCTCGGGACTATGAGTTCGACGTGGAGCGGCTCGAGCGAGAAGCGAAGCAGGCGGTGCATGCCATCGAGGAGATCGATGAGGAGATCGCCCAAAACGCGACGTCGATCGACCTGGCACGGCGGCAGGCGGAGCTTGCCCGCCGCGAGTCGGTACGGCTGGAGGGGCTGAAGTCCGACCGGATCGTGACCGAGTCCGAGCACGACCGGGCCGTGCGGGACGAGCTCACCGCCGCTAACGCGCTCACAACGCTCGAAGGGCAGCGTCGGGTGCTCACGAAGCGACGCAACCGGCTTGCCGAGGCGGAGTCGCTCGCCAAGACCATGCTGGAGAAAGCCAAGCTCGACCTCTCCCGCACACGGATCGTGTCTCCGGTGGATGGCATCGTGGTTGAGGACAAGGTGGAGCAAGACTCGTTCGTGGCCAAGGGTGCGCCGCTCGTCACGATCGAAGACACCCGGGCTGCCGAGGTGCGCACGAGCCTGCCGATGGAGGACGTGTCGCGCGTGTGGGGCGGACGCCGCGGCGGCGGGGCCGCCGCCGCCGATACCGTGATGGATACTCCGGTGACGGTCGTGTTCACCATGGGCGAGGTGGCCTACGAGTGGAAGGGCGTGCTCTCCCGTCAGGAGGGGCGCGGTCTTGACGAAAAAACACGCACCCTCCCCTGCCGCGTGTTGGTGGCCGATCCGCGGGCCGTCACGGCGATCGACCGCTACGGTTCACCGATGCCGGAACTGCCGGTCGGCGCGCCGCAGACGCTCATGCGGGGGATGTTCGTCGAGGTGAGGGTGCACGTCGATTCGGCCGAGTCGCTGGTTTCGATCCCGGAAGAAGCCCAGCGTCCCAGCGGCGAGGTCTGGCTGATGCGGAATGGGCGGCTCGTCGTTCTCAAGCCGCGGCCGGTCCAGGTGGTCGGGGGAAGGGTCGTCTTCGAAGCCGGGTCGGGACTCGAACCGGGCGACCGCGTGATCACGAGCCAGTTGACGCATCCTCGGAACGGTATGGACGTTGCCGAAGCCGACGGGTCGCCGGCCGAACCGGCCGTGATGGCAGAAAAACCGGCCGGCCAGGACGCCACGTGAGCCAACTCCCATGAGAACGATCGTCGCTTGGACCGTTCGCAACATGCCGGCGATGAACACGCTGGTGATCGCGGTTTTGCTCGTGGGCGGAATGGCCTTCGCGTCGATGCGTCGCGAGATGTTTCCGGAGTTCGATCTGGAGATCGTCCTCGTGACGGTTCCCTATCCGGGAGCCACGCCCGAGGAGGTCGAGGAGGGAATCTGCCAAAAGGTGGAAGAGGCCTGCCGGAGCGTCGCCGGCATCAAGAAGATCACGAGCGTGGCCCAGGAGGGA
>CAZONY010000408.1:0-2543 GCA_964581215.1 uncultured Chitinophagaceae bacterium
GAGATCATCACGGCCCGGGAGGAGGCGGCCGCACCCGACGACGCGGCTCCTCGAGTGCCCCCAGAAACGCCTGCAGATCATCGAGGTCCTGCCGGTTGAGGCCGAGGGGCTTGAGCAGCGGGGATTTGACGGGGAAGAGATGGTCGGCCTGCTGGTGGGCCTGGCGCTTGAGCGTCACCATGCCGGCGTTGTACATCGCGAGCACGCCCGACAGTTCGAACAGGCCGTTGTGCATGAGCGGCGCGGTGCGGGTGACGTCCCGGAGGCTCGGCGTGCGGAAGCGGCCGACGTCGGCCGCCTCGTGTGTCACCTGGAAGCGTCCGAGATCCTCCAGGCTGCGGCCGTAGTAGCTCAGGCCCAGGTCGTGAAACCGTCCGTCGGAAAAGAGCGGGCCGTGGTGGCAATGCATGCAGCGGGCCTCGCGGCGAAACAGGTCGAGCCCGATCACTTCGGCGTCGGTGATCGCGGCGTGGTCGCCCGCCACGAACCGGTCGAACCGGGAGTGCCCACCGACGACCGTCCGTTGGAAGCAGGCCAGTGCCTGCGCGGTGCGGTCGAACGTGACCTGCGGATCGCCGAAGGCCGCGGCAAAGAGGGAGCGGTAGGCCTCGCTTGCGGAGAGCGTTTCCACCACGTGCTCCCGCGTGACGTGCATCTCGGCGGGGTTGAGCAGCACCATCTCCACCTGCGCCTCGATCGACGTCGCGCGGCCGTCCCAGAACAGGGTCTGCTGAAAGGCCGCGTTGCGGATCGTCGGCGCGTTGCGGGCGAGCGGCTTTCGGGCGTGGCCGAAGCTCACCGTACGGCCGTCGGCCCAGGCGAGGTCGGGATCGTGGCACGACGCGCAGGCCATGTCGCCGGTGACCGAGAGCCGCGGCTCGAAGAAGAGCCGTCTGCCGAGGTCCTCCTTGGCGGGCGAATGCGGGTTGTCGGCCGGATGCTCGACGGGGGGCAGCCGGCCGAGCTCGCGCCAGGCGACGCCCGGGTCAATGTGCGGTGCGGGCCACTCGGCGGGTGGCCGGGCGTAGTGGGCCCGCAAATCGGCCGCCCACGCGGTGCGGGCGGCAGCGGTGCGGGCGGGGCGTGGGGAAAGGCTGCCGCGTTCCTCTGCCGCGGCGCTACCGCGAATCGCGAACGCGATGGCGATCCCGACGACGACGAGGCAGCGGCGTCTCTCCATGCGGCCCGTCAGTATGACCAGCCTACGGAAGCCGTGCCATCTCGCCCCCCGCGATCGTCGCGGCCGCGACGACGGTGTCGCACGATGCCGATTCATCGACTGTCCGCACAGATCCGTCGGCGAAGAGCAGGTTTGCCGAACCGGGGTGGAAGGAGTAGATGCCCCCATTGTTCGCCCCGTTGATCATCTTCGGCCCCTGTGGGAATTGATTCTTTGGCAGGGCTTGGGAGAGATCGAGCTGAAATCCCTTGAGCGTCTGCTGGTTCGCGGTCGGCCAGCCGCTGTTGAAGATGTATTCGCCCGATCCCGAGGAGACCAGGCCCGAGTTCGGCACTTTCCTTCCGAAATACCACACCTGGGGGCGGCCGGCCATCTCGGCCACGGCGATGGTGCACGACAACCCGTCGGCGATGTTCGCGTGTTTCAGTCCCGCCTGCCCGGCCTGCGTGATCTGGACGGCGTTGCCGAGGAACCCTTTCAGCCGGTTCAGATCCGCGGGCCTCGGGTAGCTCACGTACGACTGCCACCACGACGACGTACTCGTCACGCCTGCTACGCCACCGTAATCCGCCGCGGAGGAACCCCACTGCGTTCCGCTGGTGGGAAACCTCGGGTCTCGGAGAGGAGTTCCGGGAGTGCTGCTGCAGGCCATGAACGACAGCGGCTGCTGCACGGCCGTCGCGTTCAAACTGTCGGAGAATGCCACCGAGTAATTGTAGAGTTCTGCCAGGGGGTTCTCTTCCAGATACGGGAGGATCTGTGCCACCCAGTAATGCTGGGCGCTGCCGACACTCAGATTGACGGTCGTGGGAAAGTAGCCGCGCGATGCCTCGTGGTTGTGAAACCCGATGCCGATCTGCTTGAGATTGTTACGGCACGACGTGCGGCGGGCCGCCTCGCGGGCTGATTGCACCGCCGGCAGAAGGATCGCGACGAGCACTCCGATGATCGCGATCACCACGAGGAGCTCCACGATCGTGAAGCCACGAAACGCATCCTGGCGTCGATGCATTACCCTGCTCCCTGGGTTGTTGAGGACACCCGCCCCCTTCGAGTGGGATAAAAGACCGCTGGCGTTGGAGTACGCAACCAACACCGACGCGGGAGATGTTGGCCTCGCGGTCGGCACCGTTGGTCTGAGGTCAGCGGCGGCGCGTCGCCCGGGCGAGCATGCGGCGGCCCAGTTCGGGAGCCCACTCGATCAGACCGCGAAGCAGGGCCACTTTTCGCGGCACGACCAGTTCGCTCCGGCGTCGTCGGCAGGCCGTGAGTACGGCGCGCGCAAGCGCGTCGGGATCGAGCGGGGAAAGGCTGGTGGTGCCCCCCGGTGCGGCTGCCTCCGGCGGCAAGCCGGCGGCCGCGG
>CAZONY010000409.1:0-2535 GCA_964581215.1 uncultured Chitinophagaceae bacterium
CGGTTCGCCTCGATCATCACGTCCTGCACGATGTCGCTGGCATCGACCCGCCGCTGCACTCCCCGATCCATGCGGCGGTCGATCATGCGCCGAATCGTTTCCCGATGACGCTCGAGCAGCCCGTTGACGGCGGCGCCGTCGCCGCGTCGCACGCGGTCGAGAAGGATTTGCGTCACAGGAGCGCCGTCATCGGTCCCGGCTGGGTGCGAAGCGGTGGGGCCGGAAGTGCGGGTCATGACGGAATGCGTGCCTGTCGGGAAGCACATTCATCCTACCAACGTGTCGCCCGGACGGTGGCCCTCACGGCATACCCTGAAAAAAGCGAACAGGCCGAACCGCAGCGGCCCCGGCGCTGGCGGCGGACATCGTTCGGCGGACGCCATTTTTTGACCGGGCCAGGAACGTGATCCATAATCGCGAGCGGTCGACGGAGAGACCGCTGTGTGCCGCGACACGCCGCGGTTCCTCGCCAATGGATTGCTCTCGTGCCGGTCGACCATCCAGCCACGACGTCGGTACGCCGCGCGGTTGAGCGGGTCGTGCAGGTCGTGACGATCGTCCTGCTGTCGGCATGGATGGGGCTGGCGAGCGCTGCGGATCCGGCGCTCCAGCCGGTTCAAGTCGCCGCACCGGCCGTCCATCAGAGCGATCTGGCCTCCCGCACGATCCGCCTCGTCCAGGAACGGCGCTGGTCCGACGTGGTGAGCACGTGCGAGACGGCCGCCCGCAAGGGCACGCTGCCGGCCGACCTCCAGCAGCGCTACGACCTCGCCAAGATCCACTGCGACATCTCCCGGCGGCACACGGAATCGGCCTACCGGACACGTCTGGCCGGGCTCTCGGAAGGCGATGCCCGCCGCGTCTACGGTGACGTGCTCGGCCGGATCGGTTCCCATCACGTCGAAGCGCCGAACTACGCCCGCCTCGTCTCCCGCGGATGCCTGGCGATGGACGTCGCCATCGACGATCCGGCCTTCGTGTCGCTCTACGCCGCCCAGGCCACGCCGGAACGGCGGAACGTCTACCGCGAGCAGGTGTCGCGGGTCGTGGCGGGCCGGTCGATCGGCTCCCAGGCCGAGGCGGAGACGATCGCCGCCTGGGTGGCCCGCATCGCACACTCTTCCCTCGGCATCCCGCCGGCCATCACGATCATGGAGATGACGGCCGCGGCCGTCGGCGGCCTCGACGAATATTCTTCCTTCCTCACGACGGGCCAGCTCGACGAGCTGTACGCCCAGATCGAGGGCAACTTCGTCGGCCTCGGCGTGGAACTCAAGGGGGCCGACGACGGCCTGCTGGTGGTCCACGTCATTCCCGGGAGTCCGGCCGAGCGGGCCAGCCTGCGGTCCGGCGACCACATCGTCGGCGTGGGCGGGCGGTCCATCGGAGGCATGGGCGTGGACGAGGCCGCGCAACTCCTCCAGGGCCCCGAGGGCTCGTCGGTGACGCTCGCCGTCGCCCGCGGCGGCGCGATCGCTCGAGCGATGACGGTGCGGCGCGAGCACGTCGAGGTGCCCAGCATCGAGGACGTGCGGGTGCTCGATCCGACGACGGGCGTGGCCTACCTGAAGCTGACGAGTTTCCAGAAGACGACCGCGGCGGATCTCGAGGCGGCCCTGCGTCGCCTCGACACGGCCGGCATGCGGTCGCTCGTGATCGATCTCCGCGGCAATCCCGGAGGCCTCCTCTCTGCCGCCGTGGACGTTTCCGACCTGTTCCTCGATCGCGGCCTGGTCGTGGCCACCCGCGGCCGCTGCCCCGACGAGGATTTCAACTGGTCGGCCGGCCGTTCCGGCACGTGGCGGGTGCCGCTGGTGCTGGTGATCGACGGTGATTCAGCCAGCTCCAGCGAGATCTTCGCCGGGGCGATGCGGGATCACGCCCGGGCCACGATCGTCGGCACCCGGAGCTATGGCAAGGGCTCGATCCAGGGGATCTTCCCGCTGGAGACCGCCGGCGTGGGGCTGCGACTCACGACGGCGAAGTTCTTCTCGCCCAACGGGCGACCCTACAGCAATGTCGGCGTGGAACCCGATCTGGTCGTTCACACCGCGGCCCGGCCGATCGACGGCGACGTCGCCGGCTCCGCCGCCGATCCGTTCCTCACCACGGCCGTCTCGGCGGCCCGCCAGTCGATGTCGCGGCCTGCCGCCCTGCCCGTATCGCGGCCCCGCCCCACACGGTAAGGTACGTGACGTTCCTCCCTCCCTGAAGGACGTCTCATGACCAGCGTGCGTTCCAGTGCCGTGGCCGCCATCAACGCCTACAGGCCCGCCGAGCGGGCCTGGAACTTCCGCGAGACCCCGACGAGCGAGATCTTCGGGGCCAACGTGTTCGGCGACGGGGTCATGAAAGCCCGCCTGCCGAAGAGCGTCTACAAGGCCCTCCAGGCCACCATCAAGCAGGGCAAGCCGATCGATCCGTCCATCGCCGACGCGGTGGCCTTGGCCATGAAGGACTGGGCCATCGAGAAGGGCGCCACCCACTACGCCCACGTCTTCTATCCGCTCACCGGCCTCACCGCCGAGAAGCACG
>CAZONY010000410.1:0-282 GCA_964581215.1 uncultured Chitinophagaceae bacterium
CGGCATGGACCGGGCCATGCGCCGCAAGACGCTCGACGCCCTCAAGGACTTAAACGAGCTGCAGTCCCGCGAGCTCGGCAACCCCGAGACGGTCACGCGGATCGCGCAGTACGAACTCGCCTACCGGATGCAGACGAGCGTGCCCGACGTGATGAACATCGCGCGGGAGCCGCAGCACGTGCTCGACGCCTACGGGGCGAAGCCAGGGCAGGCGAGCCTGGCCAACAATTGCCTGCTGGCGCGGCGGCTCGTCGAGGAGGGGGTGCGGTTCGTGCACCTCTT
>CAZONY010000410.1:292-2530 GCA_964581215.1 uncultured Chitinophagaceae bacterium
GCCGAGGACATCCGCGACGGGCTGACGAAGAAGGCGGCCACGTTCGACAAGCCGGCCGCGGCACTGATCGAAGATCTCGAGCAGCGCGGCCTCTTGGAAGACACGCTCGTGCTCTGCACGGGCGAATTCGGGAGGACGCCCTTCCGCGAGGGCCGCACGTCGAAGGGCGGGATCCTCGGCCGCGACCACTATCCCGATTGCTACTCGGTGTGGATGGCGGGCGCGGGCGTGAAGCCCGGCTTCGTGCACGGGGCGAGCGACGACCTCGGTTTCAAGGTGGCCAGCGACATGGTGCACATCCACGACCTGCAGGCCACGATCCTCCACCTGCTGGGCTTCGATCACACGAAGCTCACCTACCGGTTTCAGGGCCGCGACTTCCGGCTGACCGACGTGCACGGCCACGTCGTGAAGGCGATCCTGGCGTGAGAGGCCAGTCGGCCGGCAGAAACCGACCCCCCAGGCCTTGACCGTCCGCCCGCATGCACGCGCTTCTTACCCCCGACGCCTTTTCCGTGGTCTTCGAGCCGCTCGTCGGACGGCGCGTCGGCTACATCCGGCCGATCGGCAACGTCGGCGATCGCCTGATCGAATTGGCGACGCTCCAGCTCTTTTCCGCGTTCGGTATCCAGTGGCAATGTGTCGCTCCCGACACGCCGATGCCGGCCGACGTCGATCTCCTCGTGTTCGGCGGTGGCGGCAACATGGGCACGCTCTACCGCAACAACTACGACCTCCGCACCTGGGCCCTCGGGCTCGGTCTGCCGTTGGTGATCCTGCCCCAGTCATTCACCACGCCCGAGGATCGCGGGTTTGCCAGGGTATATGTTCGCGAACAGGGCAGCCTCGCGCTGCATCCGGCCGGCATCCTGGCCCCCGATCTGGCCCTCGGCCTCGACTGGCCGGCTCCCCCGCCACCGGACCGTGACCTCGGCCTCTTTCTCCGCCGCGACGGAGAGCGAACCGGCTGGAAGCCTTGGAGGTTTCGGGATCCGGTGAAGTGGGTCGAGGATCCGGCCGACTATCTGGCCCTGGCTGCCCGCCACCGCCGGATCATCACCGACCGGCTCCACATGGCGATCGCGGGCCTCCACGCCGGTCGCGACGTGATCCTGCTGGCCAACGCCTATCACAAAAACCGGTCGATGCACGCGACCTGGCTGGGGAATCTCGGTTGCCGGTTCGCCGACGACGCCCGAGCAGCGGCCCGGCTGCCGATGGCTTGAATTCCCGTCACAACCGGTTTTTCCGGACGCGGGTGAACCATTTCGTTGACGCACCCGTACCGGGAAGCAAAATACGAAGAATTCGGTAGTTCAATCGGTGGCTGCCGTCGGAATATGTGGCAGAGTTGGTCCAGTTTCACAGGCTGGGTCGTGCTCGCCCGGTCATGGAGGCCCCCGGAATGCGACGGACCAACAACCCATCTCGCAATACATCGCGCCGTCGGCGCCGGCCGCACGCCGCGATGGGCTCGCCGGAGCGATTGGAGCAGCGGCAGATGATGGCCGTCGCCCCGCTCGGCCAAGCCGAGGAACTGGCGACCATCGGCGGGGTCTGGAAGCCGTTGATCGTGGTCGATGCGTCTCTCGAGACACCGGAGTCATATGCACGGTCCTTTGGCGATGCGTCCACGCTCGTCGTGGGGGCCGGGGACGACTTTTTCTCGACGGTGGCGGCCAGACTCGGCGAGCTCGGCGGTGCGTCCGGGATTCATCTGGTGAGCCATGGCTCACCGGGCAGTTTCACGATCGGCGGAACGCGGTTTGCCGCCGACACAATCGACGAAATCGACGATGGTCTCCTCGCCTGGAACCGGCTCGCCGGTCCGGGAGCCGATCTCTACTTGTGGGGTTGCGACATCGCAGCCGGGGACGGTGCATCGCTCATCGAGAGCATCCACTCCCGCTCCGGCTTCGACGTGGCGGCCTCGATCGACGTCACCGGCCCGGCCGCGCTCGGCGGCGACTTCGACCTGGAGTACACCGCGGGCGACGTCGCCCTGCCGGGCCTCGTGGCCGGTGTCGACGTGCTATGGGAGACCACGCTCGCGCCGGCGGCGGACCACACCTTCACGGCCGCGTCCAAGACCGCCATGCAGTCGGCCTTCGACCGGCTCAACGACACGGTCGCCCCGTCGATCGGGACGGCGCTGGCCGACGAGACCGGCTCGACCTCCACGGACAACCTCATCCAGCGAACGGTCAGCGACCTGTTCACGGACACGGCGTCGATCTC
>CAZONY010000411.1:0-1566 GCA_964581215.1 uncultured Chitinophagaceae bacterium
CCACGGAGCACCTCCACCGCCAGCAACGCCCGGCCATACTCCGCTCGTCCCCCCGTCGCCGCCAGCACCAGGTCGTCGCAGCAATGCTCCCGCTCCACACGCAGCCGGCCCGACAGCCACCACACCGCCGGATGATAGAACGCCAGCGTCTCGAGCACCGCCTGCAGCACGTTCACGAGCACATCCCCGCGCCGCACGTGGGCCAGCTCGTGCACGATGAGCGTCTCGAGCTGCGCCGCCGGCAACGACGTCACCAGCGCCATCGGAACCAGGACCACCGGAGACAGCCACCCGGCCACCGCGGGCACGTCGATCCCGCTCGTCGCGAGCGCACGTACCCCACGGGCCACGCCCAGCCGACGGCAGGCGCGGTCCACCATCCGCCCGACCTCCGCCGGCACGGCCGAGGCACGGGCACGGAGGCTCCGCCACTCAGCCCAGCCAATCAGCGGCCGAACCGCACTGCACCCCACGCCCACCAACCACGCCGCCACGCACCAGCCGAGCCACGGCCGGAGCACCCGCCGCACCGCCTCGATGTCGAACCCGCGGACACGTGCCGCCGACGCACCGCCGTCGAACACCGCCGCCGGCACGGATGACACCGAGGCCGACTGCGACACCGGCTGCGACTGCGCGGCCGCCGATGCCGGCGCCGAGGCCGACGACGCGGGCACCGTGAAGCCGGACCGAGCCGGCGTGACGTCCACAGCCAACCAGGTCGCGACGGGCAGCACCGCCATCGCCACCAGACCGCAGGCCAGGATGGCGTGCCGCACGACAGGGCCCAAGCCATGCAGCACCGCCGTCACCGCAGCCGCCACGGCGGCCACCACGGCGAACTGCCACAGCGAGTGCACCAGCACCCACCCCACACGCTCCACCGCACCCGCGGTTGAGAACAACTCAAAGAAGGCCTGGATCACGGTTGGCTCCTTCGCGAAAATAAAGGTCGTGGCATGTGCGAGTCGGGGGGGTCAGTTGTGGCGCCGCTCGAGCCGGTCGAGCAGGGCCCGGGCCTCGGCGATCTCTTCCGGCGTCGCTCGGCTGTGGGAGAGCGCCTGCAGGGCCACGCCCATCGCCGAACCCTCGTACACCTTCTCGATCAGCTCGCCGAGCATGCTGCGGCGGGCCTTGTTCCGCGTGAGCCGGGCTCGGTAGCGGTGGGGCGAGGCCCGCTCATCGCGTACGAGCAGACCCTTGCCGAGCATCAGCGAGAGCATCTTCATCGTCGTCGAGTAATTCGTCCCCTTCTCCGCCACCAGGCGGGCGTGGACGTCGCCGACCGTGCAGGGCTCGATCGCCCACACGATCCGGAGGATCTCGAGCTCCGCAGCCGTCGGCTGGGTCGAACCGAGGTCACGCATCCGTCGTGTCTCCTGAAGCCACGGGCAGCAAAGCGAAGGTTTCCGCTTGCACGTCCGACATCATAGCGAAGGCTTTCGCTAGCATCAAGGACGAATTGCCCCGGAACCATCGGTCACCCCGCCGCGAGGAAGCCTCCGGCGGCAGCCGGTGGCGCCCCGGTGCGAGGGGATGGGTGGGGTGATTGCGTTCGCCGCTGTT
>CAZONY010000411.1:1576-2507 GCA_964581215.1 uncultured Chitinophagaceae bacterium
GCTTGCCCGTCCGAAACTTTAGCGAAGCTTTTCGCTAGGGTCAAGAACGAATCGCAGCGGGGGAATCGGGCAACCCGCCGCTGCCGGACGGGGCGCGACCCGGATTCCGCAGAGTGCCACTCTGCGGCTACAGGTCTGACGGAAGGCGACGCGCCGGCGTAGCGCTGGAGGTGCAGACTGGTAGTCTGCCCACGGTGGCACGCTGCGCCGCTTCCGCGGGCTTCTGCTCGGCCTCCTGTTTTCCCTGCTTTTCAGCCTCCTGCTTTCTCTTCTGCTCGGCCTCCTGTTTCAGCCGTTGGCAGATCACGAAACCCCGTTGGCCCTGCTCGAGCCAGCGGTGCGACGGGTAGCGTTCCGTGAACTCGCCGAACGTGCGGAGGCCCGCGTCGTGGTCGTTGCGACGCATGCACAACATCCCCGAGAGCAGGAGCGCGTCGCCGATACAGTCGCCGCTCGCGCCCACCGGCTCGGTCGCCTGGAGGTCGCGGATCGCCGCGAGGACCGGCGAGTCGTCCGGGACCGTGGGCTCGCGGTCCTGGTCCTTGGCTGCTCTGCGTTCATCGACCTGCCGACGCACGTCCGCCGCGTAGCGCTGCCACATCTCGACGCAACGCCGGTACGTGTCCGCGCCGTCCCGCCGCGACGTGAACGCCTCGAAGGCCCGCAGCCGGTCGGCGACCTCGCGGAGCACCTCGTCGGTCGCGACGCCGAACGGCCTGACAATCGCGTTGGTGATGAGCCAGTTGGCGCGGGCGGCACACCCGGCCCGGTTCTCGGCGTCGAGCTCCACCACCTTCTTCAGGAGGTCGATCGCACCGCGCTGCGACGGCAGGAGCAAGAGATGCTCGGCGAGTTGGAGCTGCACGACCGGGTTCGCCGGGTCGCCGGCCGCCGCGGTTCGCAGCCCGGGCTCTCGCGACTTCCACTCGCG
>CAZONY010000412.1:0-1994 GCA_964581215.1 uncultured Chitinophagaceae bacterium
CACGCGCGACATCGTGGCGAATGCCACCGCCGCGACAGCCGTCGCGGCCTATCAGCAGTTGGTGACGACGCCCGTTACAGGGTTTTCGTGCCCCTCCCGACGGACGGCGAGGGCCGTCCCCGTGACAGGCGTCGGGCCGTTCCGGTCGGCGGCGTCGACCCAGATTCCCGTGACGACTGCAATCCGTAGCGACTACGCGGCCAACGGTGGGTCGATCGCCGGCTGCCCGCCTGTCGCGAAGCTCCGGAACGTCTCCGGCAACGTGAGTGCGGCGGCGAAGATCAAACTCAGCCACTTTCCGCCCGGTAACCCGGACAAGTGCAACGAACTGGATCTGCCCTACGTAGCCGTCGTGACCGGCCATGGTAATCACTCGCTCGATCGTCTCGGCCCCTGCGATGGCTGCACGGCTGCCGTGGACGGCAATCTCTACTCGCCAAACAACATGCTGGATGGCGATGCCTGGCGGAAGGCTCCGCTCTCCAAGCGGCTCGAACTTTCGGATGACGGAATCCCCGACATGGGAGATGGGTTCGTTCACCGGATGAGCCGCGTCACGGCGGCCCACATTCGCGACGGGCTCTCGAACGTGTACCTCGTCGGGGAAAAGTTCGTGTCGTCGGATAAGTACCGGACTGGTACGGACGCCGGGGACCAGTCCGTCCTCTACGCCGGCTACTCCAGCAGCAACGTGCGGTTCGGCTACGAACCGCCGCGCAGCGATGATCTGCGGGGCTCCCATCCGAATGCCTTCGGGAGCGCCCATCGGGCCGGCTGGACGATGGCGTTCGGAGATGGATCCGTCCGCACACTGCGGTTCGACATCGATCCCGCCCTCCACACGGCTCTCTCCAGCCGCGACGACGGGGCGATCGCGATTCCGCCTCCGTGAGCGTCCGATCAAACCGCCACGGGAAGGCCTGCAACTTTTGCGAAATTCCCGGACGCGGAGGTATCTTTAAGGGGTGAGGAGACGAACCATGATCCGCCCCGCGACCGCCGCTGATCGCCGTTTCGGCATGACGCTGATCGAGTTGCTGGTGGTCGTCGGCATTCTCGGACTGCTCTCGGTGATCGTCCTGCCGGCGATCTCCGGAAACGAGGAAAGCCGGCTCGGTCGGGCCGCGGCCGAGCAGGTGGCGGGCCTGATCAATCAGGCCCGGAACGATGCGATGGGATCGGGGCGGCCGGCGGGCGTGACGATTCGGCCGGTCAGTACGGGAGCTGCTGCGGCCATCGATCTGTTCCGGTGCCGGGTGCCGCCGGCGTATCGGGGGGACACGACTTCGGCGCAGTTGCAGCGTCTCGCCAATTCGACGACTGTGCAGCCTGTACCCACAGGTTGTATCGCCTCGATCAGTCAGGCGGGCGTCCTTCAATCCGACCTTGTAACGTTCGACGATCGGGGGCCAACGTACAGAATTTCCTCAACACCAAGTGCGAGCGGATTTCAAATAGACCTGCGGACTGCCGAGGCTGGCCAGAACGCAGTCAACACCCCATGGCCTCCTGAAGGCGTCCCGATGGCATTCGCAATCGAGCGCCGGCCTCGCACTGTCGGATCGCCTGTCTCGCTGGGGCAGAACCGCTGCGTTGATCTGAAATGGTCGGGTTTCGGGCCACGACCGCCCAGCTTCACGTCGTTTGCGGCCGGGGACTCAATCTCCGTGACGTTCGATTCTCGGGGGCAAATACGAGAGGTGTTTCAGAACGGGAATCGCTTGATCGCAAATGGCCCAATCTTCTTGCTCGTGGGCCGTGTGGATCGCGCTGGGAGTGCATCAGCCGGTGGAGCCGGTCCGTCAGCGGCCGACGATTCGATCGGCGCCAACTGGCAGTATCCCACGTCGTATTGGATCGCGATCGACCCCGCGAGCGGCCAGGTGCGAACGGCTGAATGCAAGCCGAATGCCGCGAACGAAGAAGACTCCCGCGAATGGGCCCGGATCGCTCTGGTATCCCAAGGACTGTGAGCAGACGATGATCGTGTGGAA
>CAZONY010000412.1:2004-2501 GCA_964581215.1 uncultured Chitinophagaceae bacterium
TCACGCTCATGGAGGTGCTGATCGCGATCGGCATTCTTTCCATCGGTCTGACCAGCGTGGCGGCCTTGCTGCCGGCGGGCGGGAGTCAGGCGCGCAAGGCGATCATTTCCGACCGGGCCGCGAACCTCGCCGAAAACGCACTCGCTGATGCAATCACGATTGGGCTCGCACGCCCGCTTTCGCTCACCGGCACTGCCTCCCGAGTCGTTTTTGACCCAGCAGGCTCCTTGAGCCTGGCCGGCACGCTCGACGCTTCCCTGCAGGCATCGGGAGTTCTCGCGGTGACAACGAGTGGCACCACCGGCGTGTCGAAAGCCGTTGGTTTTCTCTTCGCCCAAGGCCGCGACGACATCGTGTTCAACGCCCCTGCCACAGGAGACGGTCTGCCCACCAATGCCTTCACGGATGGCGCCCGCGGATTTGACGGTCGGACCACCTGCCTGTGGGCCATTGAGTCGTTGAGTAATTCTCCCATCGCAGACAGTTCGTTGGCTCGC
>CAZONY010000413.1:0-2494 GCA_964581215.1 uncultured Chitinophagaceae bacterium
CAGCTCCAAGCAGGAGGACGTGGTCCAGGCGGCCCACTTCGACGATCTCCGTCGGTTGCTCCAGTTCCCGATCGATGCCGACGAGATGATATCCTTGCTATCGACGCTCGTATCCGCGGCTCCCCCCCGCACGGCTGCGGCGGCCGGCTAGGCGGCTCGACCGGTTCACGCCACGGCGATCGCTTTCCCCAGGTCGAGTTCCGGTGACCACCATGCCCGGTTTCAGAGATGTGCCCCGCGTCGTCATCGTCGGCCGCCCCAACGTGGGCAAGTCGAGCCTGTTCAACTGGCTCGTCGAAAAAAGGATCGCCATCGAGGATCCTACGGCCGGCGTCACCCGCGATCGTCTCGTGCAACGGATCGACCTGGACGGTCGCGCCGTCGATCTCGTCGATACCGGCGGCATGGGGTTCGACGATCCGGACGGCCTGACCGCTGAGATCGATCGGCAGATCGCGGCCGGCCTCGCGGAGGCGGCGGTGATCGTGTTCGTGGTGGACGTCCGCAGCGGGCTGGTTGCGGCGGATCACGAGGTGGCATCACGGGTTCGGAAGACCGGCGTGCCCGTGCTGCTCGTGGCCAACAAGTCGGACGACCCCAAGTTCGACCTGCATGCCCACGACTTCGACGCGCTTGGCTTGGGGCCGCCGTTGGTGGTGAGCGTGCGGCAGAACCGCAATCGTGCCGAACTCGTCGCGGCCATCGACGGTGAGCTGCCGGCGGCGGAGGACGGCGGCTCCACGTCGGCGGAGCTTCCCGAAATGAAGTTGGCGATCGTCGGCCGGCGAAACGTCGGCAAGAGCACGTTCGTGAATTCGCTGGCCCGTGAGGAGCGTGTGATCACCAGCCCCGTGGCGGGGACGACGCGGGACAGCGTCGATGTGCGCTTCGAAGTCGACGGCCATTCCTTTCTGGCGATCGACACGCCGGGACTGCGAAGGGCGAAGAGCCGGACCTCCGACATCGATTTCTACTCCACGCATCGGGCCCAGCGGAGCATCCGTCGCGCCGACGTCGTGCTGCTCTTCTTCGACGCATCCGAGCCGATCGGCAAGGTGGACAAGCAGCTCGCCGAGGAGATCGTGGAGGGTTTCAAGCCGGTCGTGTTCGTGGTCAACAAGTGGGATCTCTATGCCGGCGACGTCCAGAAGAAGGAATGGACGGACTACCTCCGCGATACGTTCCGCACGGTGCCGTGGGCTCCGGTGAAGTTCGTGACGGCGACGTCCGGTCGCAACGTGAAGAGCGTGGTGGATGTGGCGCAGCGGCTGTTTCGGCAGAGCCGCGAACGGGTGCCGACGGGCCGGCTCAACGCTATCGTGCGGGCGGCGGTGGAGTCCAATGCCCCCCCGGCCGACACGCGGCACCGGCCGGTGCGAATCTATTACGCCACGCAGGCCGAGACGGCCCCGCCGACGGTCGTGTTGTCCACGAGCGCTCCCAAGAGCGTTTCGGAAACCTACCGTCGGTATCTGCTCGGGGTGCTGCGAAAAGAGACTCCCTTCCGGGAGGTTCCGATCCGGTTGCTGGTGCGCGGGCGTTCGACGGCTTCCGATCGGTAGCACAGGCTGGTATCCTTTCCGGATATCCCCAGGAGATACGTGTATGCCCACGTCGCTGCGGTCTTTCAGCCAGGTTCTCTCCCGTCGTGATGTGGTCAAGGCGGCCGCGGTGGCCGGCGGCGCTCTGGCGGCGACGTCCGCCGTCCACGGTCAGACGCCTTCGGCCGACGTGATCCGAGTGGGCCTCATCGGCGCCGGGGGCCGTGGCACGCAAGCCCTTCAGCAGACGCTCTCGGTGCCCGGCTCGAATGTCAAGGTGACGGCCATCGGCGACGCGTTCGAAGGCTCGGTCGAATCGGCGCTCAAGGCGGTCGAGAAGATGGAGGGCAAGGTCGATGTTCCCGAGGGGCGGCGGTTCACGGGGCTCGACGCCTATCAGAAGGTGCTCGATCACTGTGATCTTGTGATCCTCGCCACGCCGCCGGGCTTCCGTCCGGTCCATTTCGATGCCGCCATCAAGGCCGGCAAGCACGTGTTCATGGAAAAGCCGGTCTGCGTCGACAGCTTCGGGGCGCAGGTCTGCCTGGCCGCGGCCAAGATGGCCGACGAGAAGAAGCTCAAGGTTGTGGTGGGGCTGCAGCGGCGATACGAAAACCGCTATCGCGAAACGATCGCCCGCATCCGCGAGGGATTGGCCGGCGACATCATCGGCGGGCAGGTCTACTGGAATGGCGGCGGCATCTGGTATCGCGACCGCGAGCCGGGCATGAACGAGACGCAGTTTCAGGTCCACAACTGGTATCACTTCAACTGGTTGTGCGGCGATCACATCTGCGAGCAGCACGTCCACAACATCGACGTCGCCAATTGGGTGCTCGATGCGGTTCCCGAAGCGGCCTACGGTGTGGGGGGAAGGCAGAATCGCGTCCCCGGCAAACCGAGCGAGATCTACGATCACCACGCGGTGAATTTCACGTATCCCAACGGTGTCC
>CAZONY010000414.1:0-2487 GCA_964581215.1 uncultured Chitinophagaceae bacterium
GCGTTCGCCGACCCCCTCGCCTACCTTTCTCAGTTTTGCAGGTCGTCGCTACAGCCAGATGCTGGAATCGCTCTAGTTTTGGCTGAAGTTGAAGTTCTTGGACGTCTTCACGCCCAGCGGATTGCGGAGGAACCGCTGGCGGCAGGCGTCGCACAGATCGAACCGCATGGCGATCGTGCCCTCGTCCAACAGTCCGCCGCACTCCTGGTCGTCAAGCCGCTCCAGTAGTTCTTGCATTTCCTCGAGATGATCGGCTTCGTCGCCCCGCTCACCACAGCACTGGGCCGCGTTGCACGCCCCCGCGTCGTCCATCGCCTGGAAGACCTCGATCTTGACCACATGTCGCACGTCCGCCTGCGTGTCGATCGGGCGTTTGCAAACGTCGCACGAATAGTGAAGCATTGTGGTGTCCGTGAGAGATGGCCGACGGGATCGGCAGGGACGATTCGTGAGCCCGCTGTGGAACCACGACCCGTGACCGTGAGTCTGCCCGCAAGTTGCACCGAAGGCAAGGCGCCAGCACGGGTTTCATTTCTCCCCTGGTCGCGTCGTGAGTCTGCGGGGATTTGGCAGGTTTTCCCACCGGTCGGTACACTCGAATCTCGGCGGTGGGTTACCACGCGCAGATTTTTCGAGGTGCTTCGATGTCCGGCATGGCGATTGCCTCACCGATGATGCCTGCGGATGGGGGTGGTGCGCTGGGGCTGAGCGTTCTCGTGCTCAACCGCTCGTTCGTGGCCGTCCACATCACCAACGTCCGACGGGCGATCACGCTGCTGTATCGCCACCTCGCGGAGGTGGTGCATATCGAGGAGGGGCAGTTCGCCGCCTACACGATCGATTCGTGGCGGGAACTGTCGGCCTTGCAGGCGGAATTCCGCTCGCCCGACCAGGACTGGATCCGGGCGGTCGGCTATGACCTCCAGGCCCCCCGCGTGATCCGGCTGGTGTCGTGCGACCGCGGTCCGAGGCAGGGCCTGCGCTTCAACCGCCGCAACGTCTTCGCCCGCGACGGCAACCGCTGCCAGTACTGCGGCCGGAACTTCCCCACCAGCGAACTTTCGCTGGATCACGTCGTGCCGCGGAGTCGGGGAGGGATCACGAGCTGGGAAAACATCGTCTGCGCCTGCGTGGCCTGCAACGTCCGCAAGGGAGGCCGCACTCCGCCCGAGGCTCACATGCAGCTGATCAAGCAACCCGTGAAGCCGAAGCGCAGCCCGCTTTTGTCGATCAAGCTCGGCAACCCGAAATACGCCAGCTGGAAGAGCTTCGTCGATACGGCCTACTGGACCGTGGACCTGCGGTAGCAGGTTGTCAACGCCGCTCACTCACCGCACAGGGGCGGCTTCTTCTCGGTGATCACCGGAAGCTGCGGGGCCATTTCGGCATTCAGGGCCGTGAAGTCCTTCCACTCGGCCGGCAGGTTGTCTTCGTGGAAGATCGCCTCCACCGGGCACTCCGGAACGCAGGCCTCGCAATCGATGCACTCGTCGGGGTGGATGTAGACCATCTGATCCCCCTCGTAGAAGCACTCCACCGGACAGACCACCACGCAGTCGGTGTACTTGCAGGCGAAACATGGTTCGGCGACGACGTGGGTCATGGTGGGCAAACTCCTTGGTCTTCGAAATGCCGTCCTTGCTGGGTGTCTTGACGGCGAACGCGCGGAATCGTAGGTGGGCCGCCGGGGCCTGTCAACGATTCAAGAATCGGCTGACGGCGGCCTATTTCGTGAACGGAACGGGCGGGCCGAATCCCGTTGCTGCCCGCCGGCCGTCCCGCCTATGATAGGTGGTAGAGGGGTTCGGTTCGGTCGACGGCGGGTTCCAGCCGAACACCGCCGGTTTTGCGGCGAAAACGCTTCAGGTGCTCCCCGTGTCGGCCGTCACGTCCAGCCAATCCCCCCCGCGGCCAGGCCTGGTCACGGATCGGGACCGCGACCTCTTGAGACGCTGTCTCGCCAACGCCCCCGGCGCGTGGGAGGCTTTCCTCGAACGCTTCGCGGGCCTCCTGGCATTCGTCGTGACCCGGGCGGCCGGCCAGCGCGGCCGCACTCTCCGTCCCTCCGATCGCGATGATCTCGTCGCCGACGTGATGATGGAACTTGTGCGCGACGAAGCCGCCGTGCTGCGGACTTTTGCCGGCCGTTCGAGCCTGCCGACCTACCTGACGGTGATCGCGCGGCGGGTCGCCGTGAGGCGGCTGGTGCGAACCGCGGCCGCGAAACAAGCCGTTGCGGACGGAGACACCACGCAGGTGGCCGATGGTCACGACCATGCTACTGCCAGCGCCGATCGCGACGAGATCGACTCGCTCCTGGCGCGGCTCGATCCGCAGGCGGCCCAGCTCGTTCGGCTCCACCATCTCGAGGGCCGCAGCTACGGCGACATCAGCCGGATCACGGGGCTGCCGCTGGGCTCGATCGGGCCGGCGCTCTCCGCGGCCCGTCGCCAGATGCGCGGCGACGATGAAGCCAGCCCCATAGCG
>CAZONY010000415.1:0-2476 GCA_964581215.1 uncultured Chitinophagaceae bacterium
CTCGGCGCCGAACTCATCGAAGAACGTCAGGCCCACGTCCCCCGGCCGCTGGGCGGCGACCATGCCCTCGACGGAGCGGAGGCCGTTGAGCCCGTTGTAGGCCAGCAGGATGTTCGCCCCCTGCGGGCCAAGCGCCTCGAAGATCCCCTGGCGGGCCTTGTCGAAGAAGTCCTGCCCGGCGCCGCGGAGCGTCCGCCGCATGTCGAGCATCCACCCGCGACGGAAGCCGAAGATGCCGCTGACGGCACCGCCGAGCTTGTCGCCGATCAGCGGCAGGTCGAGGTTGTTGACCGTCCGCAGGCTGTTCTCGAAGAGCCGCATCACCGTGTCGAGCGTGTCGAGGATGATCGCCGGGTCACGGACGAGGTCGAAGACGCTGTTGTCGCTGCCGAACACGGACGTGATGTTGTCGAGCTCGGGCGCGAACACCCGCAGGGCGTCGGGCAGGTCGGCGGCGGCGAGGTCGAGCCGCTGCTGCCACTGCGTCTGCGTCACTCCCGCGTCGTCGGCATTCCGGCCCGCCTGCCGCAGCGTGGAGAGCGCCGCCCTGGCCGTCTCGATCTCGTCCGTCAGCCGCAGGTAGTTCCCCAGGTTGGAGATGCCCATGTAGAAGCTGGCCGGATGCTTCTTGATGGCGTCGTAGTCGGTCTTCAGCCAGGCCTGGCCGTTCTTGATGCTCTGCTGGGTGGTCGTCGCCGGCGCGAACTCGTCCCAGATCGGCATGTTGGCCGTGACCTTGCCCGTCACCTGGACGGCGTAGTTGGCGATCGCGAGGGCCGCGAGCTCACTGCCCTGCGGGGTCACATAGAACACCGACGACGGCGGCGTGCCCGTGGGGCCGACGAGCGTGACGACGAGCGCCCCGTTCTCGATCGAGGCCTTGCCATCCTTGACGAACATGCCGAACTGGGCAGGGAACTCGAGCTTCTTGCCGTCGAGTGAGACGTCGATCCGGAACGACGTGCCGTCGCCGACGCCGGCCGTCTGGCCGCCGTCGTGGCCATAGAGGAACGTCCGCATCGTGGTCAGGTCGATGCCCACGCTGAACACGCTCGTCGCCGACAGCACGAGGTCCATGGGCGTCTTGGCGTCGCCGTCGACGAGCTGATCGACCCCCTTGGGGGGCAGGCGGCCGAGCTGCTGGTAGTAGGGCAGCATGTCGGCCTCGAACTCGACCTTCCTGGCGACGCTCGTGCGGTAGGCGAGGTCGATCCGGTAGGCCTTCCGGGCGGCGTCGAACGTGATCGCGAGATCGCTCGTCGGCAGCGACATCGCCCGCTCGATCGCCCGCTCCAGTTCGGCCGGGGAGTTCGCGGTGAGCGTTCCCAGCGTCGCCAGCCGGGCGGCGAGGCCCGTGTCGAACGAGATGTATTCCGCGAGCGGGCCGGTGAGAAGGGGCCAGGTGACGTCGGCGTAGTCCTTCAAGTCGACGGCGAACGTGGAGAACACCCGCGTGGCCTGCCTGAGCGCGTCGGCGACCGCGGCCACGGAGAGCTTCGACTGGTAGCCAGCCTCACCGAGCGCTTCGGCCGCCGGCAGCGTGACAACGGCATAGTTCGCATTGGGCAGGTCGGCCGCCACCTGCGGCTGGATGCTCGTGCCGGTGCCGGCCGTGAACTGGACCGCCGAGGTGGCGTCGAACGGCTCGGCCGCACCGGTGCCGATCGTCCGCATCGCCGTCGCACGGGCGGCGTTGAAGTCGGCGATCAAGTCGGTGAAGGTGGTGTTGTCCGCGGCGGCGGAGGCCGCGACGGTGACGGCGAAGGTCGTGGCCCCATCGACGAAGCTCAGCGTGGCATCCGAGGCGAGCCGACCGGTCGTCGCCCCGCCCGGGGCGAGGTTGGGAACGAGCCGGCCGGAGAGCGCGGTCGTCTGCGGCGTGTCGGAGGTGCAGAGGATCGTGATCCGGCCGCCGGAGCCGGTGACGGCCAGGTCGGTCGAGAGGTCGACCGCCGCGCCTCCGGCGACGCCGTTCGTGACGACCCGCGCGGACTTGAGCGCGAGGTTGAAGTCGTCGAGCAGGTTCGCAAACGACGTGTTGTCGAGGGCCGCGGAGCGGGCCACCGAGACCCCGTACGTCGTGCCGCGCCAGGCAAACTGCACGACGGCGTCGTCCGCCAGCCGGCCGGTCGTGCGGCCGTCGAATTCGAGGCCGATCACGGGCAGTGGCACGCCCACGGCCTTGAAGCCGGGAATGGTCTCCGCCGCAAAGTCGTCGACCCGGATGCCAATCGTGGACGACGACGAGACGTCGTTCATCGCGCCGACGCGGGACAGCCCGGAGAGCGTGATGGTGGCCGTGTCGGTGATCGTGGTGGCCAGCAGCCCGGGATCGGAGGACAACGTCTCTGCGGCGCCCCCCGCCGCCGGCAGGGCGATCGACACGCTCGCCGCCGTCGAGCCGGAGGTGCCGGTGAACCCTAGCGTGTTGAGGCCGTAGGTGACGGCACCACTCAGGCCCGCCAGGGACACGGTC